>BJFP01000041.1 GCA_014189875.1 Verrucomicrobiota bacterium
GAACTCAAAAAGAAGGGCGACTACATCGGCCTCTCGATGCTCCCGCGCAACGCGAGCCCCGTGCGCCTCAGCCGCCGCTGCAATGCGACCGGCCGCAAGCGCGCCTTCATGGGACGCTTCAAAATCTCCCGTATCGCCTTCCGCGAGATGGCCTCCAACGGCCTGATCCCCGGTGTGACCAAATCGAGCTGGTAGGATCGCTCCGCTGACCTTTTCACGAGCCGCAGGCCGATGGCCTGCGGCTCGTTTCTTTTCCGATGACTCACTTTCTCGCCATTCCGACGCTTCTCGCCGATGTCGGCCAGCTGCCCAGCGAATGGGAGTCCGGTGGCACCGTCATGCTGCGAATCTGCGCGATCTTGCTGCTCGTCGCGCTCAACGGTTTCTTCGTGGCCTCGGAGTTTGCGCTCGTGAAGGTCCGGAGTGCGCAGGTGGATGTCCTTATGGAGGAAGGGAGCAAGCGCGCCGCCGTGGTGAGGCATGTGCTCTCGCATCTCGACTCCTACCTTTCCGCCAGCCAGCTCGGAATCACGCTGGCCAGCCTCGCCCTCGGCTGGGTGGGCGAGCCCTATCTCTCGGTGCTGCTCGCGCCGCTGTTTTACAAGATCGGGATCGTCAACGCGACCGCCATCCACACGATCTGCGTCGTGCTTGGCTTTGCGGGCATCACCTGCCTGCACATCACGCTCGGCGAGCAGGTGCCCAAGATTCTCGCCATCCGGCGGCCGCTTCCCATGGCGCTGTTCATCAGCCAGCCGCTGCGGTGGTTCACCGTGGTTTTCAAGCCCGCCATCTGGTTTTTGAACGCGGCCTCCAACTGGCTGCTGAAGACGGTCTTTCGCATCGAGTCCGTGAACGAGAGCGAGATCGCGCACAGCGAGGAGGAACTTCGCGTGATCCTCGCGGAGAGCGCGCGCGCCGATGAGGTGAGTCCGATGGGGAAGGAAATCCTCATCAACGCGCTCGATCTGCAAAACCGCGTGGTTCGCGACATCACGACCCCGCGCGGCGATGTCGTTTTTCTCAACACCGAGGACACCTTCGAGGAAAACCTAAAGCGCGCGATGGACTCGCGGCACACGCGTTTCCCCCTCTGCCGCGAGCACCTCGACGAGACGATCGGACTCGTCCACATCAAGGATCTCCTGCGCGCCATGCGCGAGCCGAAGCCCGACATCACGAGCATCAAGCGCGAACTGCACAATGTCCCCGAGATGATGCCGCTGGAAAAGCTGCTCAGCTTTTTCCTCGCGCGTCACGCGCACCTCGCGCTCGTCGTGGATGAGTTCGGCGGCACCGCCGGCATCGTCACGCTCGACAACGTGATCGAGGAACTCGTCGGCGACATCCAGGATGAGTTCGACGCGGACAAGCCCGAGATGCGCCGCGTGAGCCAGGATGAGTTCGTCATCGCCGCGACACTCAGCCTGCATGAGCTGAACGAAATGCTCGGCCTCGAGCTCGAAAGCACCGAGGTGAGCACCATCGGCGGCTACATCACGCAGCGCATCGGCCACCTCCCGAAGACCGGCGAAAAAACACGCATCGAAGACTTCGACGCCACGGTGACCAAGGCCGACGGACGCCGTGTGCTGGAAGTGCATTTCAAACGCAACACGGAACGCGGCGAAGCCGGCTGATCGTCTGGCGAAAAGCGCCGCGAGAGCCTGAGCCTGGCGTGGCCGAGTGCCATGAAGGCTTTCATCATGTCGGCGTCCGCGCGGTGGCGGCCTTGGCCTTGGCGCTTTCCTTGAACTCCACGATGAGCCAGTCGCCGGGCGGGTTTATTTCAGTTTTGCGTTCGCAGTTTTCTCCGGGAAGTTCTTCTTCAGCGCGGCGATGCCAGTGTTGAAGGCGTCGAGGTTTTTCGCGGCGTCCGGCAGGGTGCGGCCTGCATTGGAGTCGGCAATGGCGGCGAGGACGGCGACGAGGGCGTCCACTTGCGGCTGGACGGCGGTGGACTTGTCGGCGGATTTTGCGGGCAGGGCTTTGAGCAGGACGGTGAAGGCTTTGGTCACCTCGTCGAGGGCCTCATATTTCTTCCCGGCGAAGTTCTCCTTCAACTCGCCGTGGTGCTGGTTGATTTCGGCAAAGAGGCCGTCGAGGGATGCAGGGACGGCGATGTTTGCCCCGTTGGTTTTCGAACCGCATGCACAGAGCCATTCGGGCTTCTTGCACTCGGGGCATGGCTTGGTCTGGTAGTGAATTCGGAAGGTGTGTGCCTTCTTCGCCGGAGTTTCCTTGAGCTGGAAGATGGCCCAGAAATCATCTCCTGCGGGCAGCGGTGCGGTGAAGCTGTCCGCCGTCTTCGTGACGGCGAGCTTCGTGGGCGCGCTTCGCTCGCCGGCGGTGATCGTCAGGGCCTGCATCTCCAAGGCGATGGGCTTTTTGCTTTTGTCGAAAAGGCCGACGATGAACTGGCTTTCCTTCACGACGACCTCGGCGCTGGGCGTCGCGGGTGAATCGAGCGCGACAAGCTTTCCGCCGTTGGGCCCGAAGGTGATGCTTTCATGAGCGGGCGAGACCACACTGAGAGCTGCGAGGATGAGGATGGATAGGATGCTGGTTTTCATGTGCGGGTTTGTGGGGTTGGTTTTACTGCGCGGCTGGGGCGTCCAGCCGGAGAGCTTTTTCCGCGGCACGCCGGCCAAAGAGCCAAAACACGGCGGGCGTCACAGCGAGGTCGAGGAACGTGCTACTGACGAGTCCGCCGACGATGACGACGGCGACGGGATGAAGGATCTCCTTGCCCGGTTCGTGTGCGGCGAGGAGCAGCGGGATGAGCGCGATGCCTGCGGAAAGCGCGGTCATCAGCACGGGCACGAGCCGTTCGAGGGTGCCGCGTGTGACCATTTCACGGGTGAAACCTTCGCCCTCGTGCTTCATCAGGTGGAGGTAGTGAGAGATCATCATGATGCTGTTGCGCGCGGCGACACCGGCGACGGCGATGAAGCCGACGAGGGTGGCGATGGAGATGTTGTTGACGAGCTGCCACGTCAGCGCGAGGCCGCCCATGAGTGCGAGCGGGATATTCAGCAGCACCTGCGCGGCGAGCGAGGCGCTGCGGAAGTAGCCGAACAGCAGAAAGGCTATGACGACGAAGACGAGCGCGGAAAAAATCGCGATGCGGCGCGAGGCTTTCTGCTGCGCTTTGAATTCGCCCTCGAAGCTGGGGTAGTAGCCAGGCGGGAATTGCACCTTCTCGCGCACTTCGTTTTGCAGCCGCGTGACGAGCGATTCGAGATCGCGTTCGCTGGTGTTCGCGCCGATGACGATGCGCCGCTGCGTGTTCTCGCGGTTGATGACGTTCGGGCCTTTGCTCTCGCGGACATTGGCGACGAGGCGCAGCGGCACGCGCTGGCCGTTGCCGGTTTCGATGAGGAGATCGCCGAGCTTCTGCGGGGCGTCGCGCCACTCGGGCGGGAGGCGCAGGAGCAGGTCCATCGTGCGCTGGCCTTCGCGGAGTTCAGCGAGGACTTTGCCGCCGAGCAGCGTGGAGAGCTGTTCGTTGATCGCGCCGGGCTGCACGCCGTAGGCTTTCGCGCGGTCGCGGTTCACCACGATGCGGAGCTGGGGAATGGGCACCTGCTTTTCGAGGAAAATGTCGGTGAGGCCGGGGATGCCCTTTGCGATCTTTTCAATCTCCGCGCCTTTCGCGCGGAGCACATCAAGGTCGGGGCCGAAGATTTTCACAGCGATCTTTGCGGAGACGCCGCTGAGCATGTGCGAGAGCCGGTGGCCGATGGGCTGGCCGACATTTGTGAACGTGCCCGGCACGCCGCCGAGTTTCTTGCGGATCTCGGCGAAGACTTCCTGGCGTGGGCGTCCACCTTCCTTGAATTCCACGTCGAATTCATTTACCGACACGGGCATGACGTGGTCGTCGCGTTCGGCGCGTCCGGCGCGGCGGCCCACGCTTTTCACCTCGGGGATTTCGAGCAGCAGCTTCACACCGGCGTCGCCGATGGCGTTGCTCTGCACGAGTGAAGTGCCGGGCGCGCTCGCGAAGGAAATCGTGGCGCTGCCTTCGTTGAAGGCGGGCAGGAAATCCTTGCCCATCATCGGATACAACATCAGCGCCCCGACGACGAGCAGGCCGGTGACGGCAAGCACCGCGAAGGGCGCACCGAACGCCGCGCGCAGGAACGTGCGCTGCACGACCCACTTCATCGCGCGCACCACGAAGCCGTCGTCGTGTAGCCGCGCTTGTGAAAGCGCGGGCTGACTTTCCGCCGAAGTGCCCGCGCTCTCACGGGCGCGGCTACGAAGCAGCAGCGAGCAGAGCACCGGGATGACCGTGAGCGACACCACGAACGACGCCGCCATGCTGACGATGGTGGCGATGGCGATCGGCGTGAACAGCCGGCCTTCCAGCCCTTCGAGGCTCAGCAGCGGCAGGAAGACGAGGATGATGAGCACCGTCGCGTAGAGGATGCTGTTGCGCACTTCGCCGGACGCGGATGCGATGACTTCGAGCTTCGGCTTCGGCACGGGCAGCGCGGCATTTTCGCGCAGGCGGCGGAAGACGTTTTCCACGTCCACGATGGCGTCATCCACGACCATGCCGATGGCGACGGCGAGCCCGCCGAGCGTCATCGAGTTCACCGACACGCCAAACCATTTGAAGACCAGCAGCGCCGTGACGAACGAGAGCGGCATCGCAGTCAGCGTGATGAAGGTCGTGCGGAAATTCAGCAGGAAGAGGAACAGCACGATGGTCACCATGATCGCGCCGTCGCGGATGGCTTCCTTGAGGTTGCCAATGGCGTGCGAAATGAAATCGCCCTGCCGGAAGAGCAGCTCCACCTCGACGCCCGCGGGCAGCGAGGGCTTCAGCTCCGCGAGCGCTTGCTCGATTGCCGCCGTGAGCTTGAGCGTGTCGAAGCCGGGCGACTTATCAATGCTCAGGATGACGCCCGGCTCGCCGTTTACGCTCGCGTCACCGCGCATCGGCTGAACGCCATACTCCACGCGCGCCACGTCGCTGATGAGCACGGGCCTGTCGCCGAGCTTCTTGATGACGGTGCTGCCGAGTTCGTCCAGATCGGTGCTCATGCCGAGATTGCGCACCATGATTTCCTGCGTGCTCGTGGTGAGGTAGCCGCTCGTCGAGTTGTTCGAGGATTTCGCGACGGCGGCTTCGAGCTCGGCAAAAGTGACGCCCATCGCCGCGAGCCGGTGCGGGTCGGGCATGATGTGGACCTGCTTCACGCCGCCCCCGATGGTCAGCACTTCGGCGACGCCCGCGATGCTTTGCAGCCGCCGCGCGACCGTCCAGTCCGCGAGCGTGCGCAGGTCGCGCGCCGGCATGTCCTTGCTCCGCAGGCCGACGAGCAAAATTTCGCCCATGAGCGAGGACACCGGCGTGAGACCGGGCTTGATGCCTTCGGGCAGGCTGCCGCTTGCCGCTTGCAGCCGCTCCTGCACGAGTTGCCGCGCGCGATAGATGTCCGTGCCCCACGCAAATTCCGCAAAGACTAGCGAAAGGCTCACGTCGGAATTCGACCGCAGCCGGTCGAGTCCTCCGACGCCCTGCACCGCCGCCTCGATGGGCTGCGTGACGAGCGTCTCGACCTCCTCCGGCGCGAGGCCGGGACATTCGGTGAGGATGGTGACGGTCGGCTTCGTCATGTCCGGCAGCACTTCCACCGGCAGTTCACGGGTGGTCTGCACGCCGAGCACGAGCAGCAGGATCGCCAGCGCCAGAACGATGGGCCGGTGGCGCAGCGAAAGCTGGATGAGTTTCGTGAGCATGGCGCGTTTAGGCGGCGTTGGGTTTGCGGAGCTTGAGGCCCAGCGCGACGAGCAGGATGAAGAGCAGCCCTGTGGTGCCGGCAAAGAACATGGCCACCGGGGGCAGCACGCCCGCGCGGTTGCCGCCCGCGCCAGAGCCACCCTTGCTGGCGGCGGCCTTGGCCTGTTCCGCAGTCAGCTCCGAGCCGTCGTCGGCGTGCGGATGGCCGTGCGCGGCGTCGAGCGCCTCCTTGAGCGACGTGTTGCCTTTGCCCGCAAAGATGAGCGCATAGGCGCCGCGCGTCACCACTTGGTCGCCCGGCAACACGCCGCCGGTCACTTCGACCATGCGGTCGTTTTGCGCGCCGAGCACGACGGGCGTCTTCATGAAGGCGTGTTTCAGCTCGTAGTCGGCGATATAGACGAAGCGCTGCCCGCCATCGCCCTGCACGGCTTCGGCGGGAATGCTCATCACGCCTTCGCGCTTGCCGGTGACGATGGAAAACTCTGCGCGCATTCCGGGCCGGAGAATGGCCTCCGGGTTCTCGACGTGGAATGCGACCTCGATGGTGCCCGACGCCGCATCGGCCTCGGTGCCGAGGTGCTCGATTTCCGCGATGAATTCCTTGTCGGGATAGCCCGTCGCGCGGATGCGCGCTTTCTGCCCTACTTGCACTCGATTCGCGAGATGCTCGGGCAATGCGGCGACTGCGTGAACGCTGCTGAGGTCCACGATCTCGACGAGTGAATCGGCCACTTCGACCGGCTGGCCGGGCGCGATTTTCACCATCGAGATGTGGCCGGAAATCGGCGCGAGCAGCCGCACACTCGGCGGCGGATCGCCGGGCTGACGGCTTTCGACGACCACGGCTTCCGCGCCTTTTTCAATCTTCGTATCAATGTGCGCGGAGACGGAGATGGCGCGGCCCGGCACACGGCTGCTGACCACGGCGCGATGCCCCGATGCGACGCGAATGCGGCCGAGTGCGAAGATGGTTTCTTCGAAGTCGGCTTCCTCGGCTTCGACCGTGACAAGGTTGAGGTTTTTCACCGCCGTCTCGTCGAGGATGACGAGATTTGCGGAGCGATTCGGATCGGCCGCGGCAAGTGCGGCGGCGGTGAGGATCAGGAAAAGGGCAAGTGTGCGAAGCATAAGGTGCAGTGGATTCAGAGTTGGATGCCGGCGGCGCGGATCAGCCGAAGGGTGAGAAAATAGAGGGCGACCGTGAGCACCACGCCCACGCCCAGCGCCGGCCAGAACGTGAAGCCGCGCCGCAGCAGCCACGGCACGGCGAGGAACATCGGCAGGGTCGGCAGGACGAAGAAGAACGTGCCCGTCATGTGCTTCCCGATGAGCGCGGTGTCGCGCGTCTCCGCGAAGAGCCAGACGAGGGCGAGCAGCGAGACGAGCGGCAGCGAATGGACGATGCTTGCCGTCGTGTTGTTGCGTTTCGCCAGTTCGCTGATGGCGACGATCAAGCCGCCGCTGACGATGCCTTTGGTGATCAGAAGTGCGTTGTTCATGGTGCGGGTCATTTGCGTTTTGCCAGCGCTGCAGTCGCGCCGGTGGCCGCAAGGTAGCGCGTGCGGGCGAGATGGTAGTCGCGCAGCGCGGTGACGAGCTGCACTTCGAGTTCGAATCGCCCGCCGCGCGCGCGGACGACTTCGATGAACGCTGTCTGGCCGATGCCGTAAGAGGTCCGGCGCTGCTCCTCGATGTGCTGCGCTTTCGGAATGAGAACGTCGGCGATGGACGAAATGACCCTGGCGAGCCCGGCCATTTCACCAAGTGCGCCGCTGACTTCCCCGCGGACTTGCACGGCGAGTGCGGTCACTTCCTTATCCGCGCGGATCGCCGCGGCGTTTGCTTCGCGAATGCGTCCCTCGTTGGCATTCCAAAGCGGCAGCGGCAGGCTGAACTTCAGGCCGATCATCGTATCGCGTCTGAGTCCATCCGGCGCATCCTCGGCGCGCGTTTGCGCGGCGGTCAGGCCCACGCCGATGTCCGCCCATTTGTTCGCCTTCGCGAGCGCTGCATTTTCCCGCGCAGCATCGGCCACGCGCTGGGCAGCCTGGTAATCGCCGCGCCTTTCCGGATCCACCGCGCCTTTGGGAACCCCGACGGGCATCGGCAGTTCGCCGGTGATTTCCACAGAGTCCGAGACGCGCACGCCGAGCAGCGGGCGCAATTCCCCGAGCAGCGCTGCGCGCTCGCTGTCGAGCAGCAGGAGCGAGGTTTCGAGCTGGCCGCGCTCGAGTTGCACCTGAGAAGCATCCACCAACGCGGCCTCACCCGTGGCGACACGCTTGCTCATGAACTCCGCGAGCTCGCGACTGTTCGCGACCTGCTTCACACGCAGCGCACGCTGATGCCACAGCGCGAGCAATTTTACCGCGAGGGCGCGAGCATCCGCGACGAGCCTGCGTTCCACATCGCGCACCTCCGCCTCGGCGGCGGCGAGTTGCGCGCGTGAGATGGCCTTTTCCAAAAGCAGACGACCCGTGAGCGGGAACCGCTGAATGAACTCCAGCCGGAAGCCGTGCTCCGGCGTGCGGACGTTCTGCGCGTAGTCGAAATCGAGACTGGGATTCGTGAGCCGTCCGGCGTTGTCGAGGCGGCCGTGCGCTTCCTCGATTCGGAGTCGCGCAGCGGCGAGCTGTGGATTGTGCCTGCGAACGCGATCGTTGATGTCATCGAGAGAAAGCGTGGTGCCGGCGGCCACCGCCGTGGCGTGGATGAGCAGGATGAAAGTGAGGATTCGGAACATGGATGGAAAACGGGTGGGAGTTTGCAGTGCGGGAGTCGCACGCAGCGAATGCGCGCGGGCGACGCGGGCGCGAGAATGCGCCGCGTGAACACGAGAGAACGTCAGACCCGAGTGGGCCCGACTTTACGCCACAAGCGAAGGCCCGCGCACCGGCAGCGCGGTATGGCACACCAGAAGCCAGCCGAAGGCCCGCCCATCCGGCGGCGCATTGCCAAAACAGGAGTCCGCGTCCGGCTGCGCGGAGTCCCGCGGGATGAGCGTCAGGCTCCCGGCCAGTTCGCCCAAAAGCGCAACCCAGACCGGCGCGAGCGCATCGTGGTCCGTCGCCTTCGCAAGCAGCCCCGGAGGCAGCACCGAGAGGTCGTGGTGGTGATGCTCCGTATCCTCATCATGGTGGTCGTCATCATGCCCGATTAGCTCGTGATCCACGCCGGAAAATGCGCCCGCCCCATGCTCCGTCGCGAGATGCCCGATGGCAAAAAGCCACCCGAGCAAGACGAGCGCCGCGATGAATCGTGGGGCGAATTTCACAGGTGGGCAGGGAATGGGCCATGCGCCATGCTGTCAAGGGACGGGATTGGGTTTTTCCGAACAGGGCCGGGTGTCACTGCGGAGTGTTGAACGGTGAAAGTCGGCTGCCGTGCGGCGTGCTCAACATCCAACACTCAACATTGAACATTCGACGTCCAATCAAGCGACCGCGAGTCCCGACCATTCCGCAAGATCCGGCGGCAGGGCGGTGCGCCATTCGTGTTCGTCCGTGATGAGCGCGCAGGAATGCAGCGCGTGGCGCGCGAGGAGGAGGCGTTTTGCGAGCGCGGGGATCCAGCCGGTCTCGATGAAGTCGAGGTAGCACGTCTCGTCCGCGCCGTAGATTTTGTCGCCGACGACGGGATGTCCGCTGTGCGCGAGGTGGATGCGGATCTGGTGCATCCGGCCTGTCTCGGGAAATGCGCGGATGAGCGAAAATTTCGCGCCGTCCTTTTCAAAGCGCTGCTCGACTCGGAAGCGCGTGAGCGCAGTCGAGCCGTCGGGATGCACGCATTGCTTGAGGTAGATTTTCGACGGTCGGATGTCGCCCTGCCGCAGCAGCGGCGCGTCCACGCTCCACTCGTCCTGCGCGGGCCATCCGAATGCAAGCGCGAGGTATTCCTTGCCGATGCCACGGCGCTCCATGAGCTGTGAAAATTTCTTCGCAGCAGCGCGGTGCTTCGCGACGAGCACGAGGCCGCTCGTCTCGCGGTCGAGGCGGTTGATGATGCTCACCTGCCCACCATTCGCGATTTCGTACGCGAGCAGTGCGCGGAGTTCATTCCAGAGCGTGTCGGTCTGGTCGGGCTTGCTCGGGTGGATGCGCAGGAAGGGCGGCTTGTCCACGACGAGAAAGTCGTCCGTCTCCGCGACGATGCGTGGCGGGTACGGGAGTTCGAGGATTTCTCCGGGCAGATCGGCGCGCGGCATTCGGTGCGAGCATCGTGCGATGCGCGCGGATGCACAATGCGTGTTCACTTGATTTCGTTGGCTAATCACTGCTGAGCGGGCAAGGTTCGCGGATGCAGAAAAAACCATTCTCCGAACTCGGCCTGTCGCCGGAAACTCTCAAGGCGGTCGCGCACGTCGGCTACGAGCTTGCGTCGCCGATCCAAGGCGAGGCGATCCCGGTCCTGCTGACCGGGCGCGATGTCGTCGGCCAGTCGCAGACGGGCTCGGGAAAGACGGCGGCCTTCGCGCTTCCCGCGATCGAGCGCGTGGATGTGACGGTGCGCGCGCCGCAGGTGCTCGTGCTTTGCCCGACACGCGAACTCGCGATGCAGGTCGCGGAGGAAGTGTCGCGGCTCGCGCAGTTCAAGCGCGGCGTGAAGGAGCTGCCGATCTATGGCGGTGCGAGCTACGAGCGGCAATTCGCCGGGCTGAAGAACGGCGCGCAGATCATCATCGGCACGCCGGGGCGCGTGATGGATCACATCGAGCGCAAATCGCTCTCGATGGCAAATATCGGCATGGTCGTGCTCGATGAGGCGGACCGGATGCTGGACATGGGCTTCCGCGACGACATGATCTCGATTCTTTCCAAGGCGAAGCCGGACCGGCAGACGGTGCTTTTCAGCGCGACACTGCCGCCGGCGATCAAGCAGATGATCGCGAAGTTCACGAAGGATCCTGTGAACGTGCGCATCGAGGATCAGAAGCTCACGGTGCCGGACATTGACCAGGTGTATTATGAGGTGAACCGCCGCTCGAAGCTGGAGGCGCTGTGCCGGATCATTGACCTCATGGACCTGCACTACGGCATCATTTTCTGTGCGACGAAGCTGATGGTGGACGAGCTCACCGAGCATCTTTCCGCGCGCGGATTCATGGCGGACAAGCTGCACGGCGACATCGCACAGGCCGCACGCGAGCGCGTGATGCGCAAGCTGCGCGACAAGAAAATCGAGTTCCTCGTGGCGACCGATGTCGCCGCGCGCGGGCTGGACGTGGATGACCTCGAAGTCGTGATCAACTACGATCTGCCGCACGACGCCGAGGACTACGTTCACCGCATCGGACGCACGGGCCGCGCGGGGCGCAGCGGACGCGCGATCACTTTTGCCGACGGGCGCGAAGTCTGGAAGCTGCAGCACATCATGCGCTTTACGAAGGCGCGCATCCGCCGCGAGAACGTGCCGACCGCGGAGCAGGTCGAGGAGCGGCGGAGCAGTGCGCTCTTTGAAAAAGTCCGCACGACGATCGAGAGCGGGGCGTTCAAGAAACACGACGCGCTGATCGATCAGCTTCTCAATGCGGGGCACACGCCGACGGACATCGCGTCCGCGCTGTTCTCGATGCTCGAAGGCGACGCGCCGAAGTCGGTGGAGATCCCCGAGGATCGCCCCGCGCCGCCGAAGCGCGAGTACCAGAGCCGCGGCGACTACCCCGCATACGAGGCGCGCAACCCGGCGAAGAAATTTGCGAAGCGCGATGGCGGCGACGTGCGCGAGAACGGGGACGACGCGCGAAGGGCCGCGCCGCGTGATTTTCCGAGGCGCGACGACGCACCACGTCCGCAGAAGTTCGATCGTTTCGCGCCGCGCGATCAGCGTCCACCGGCCGGCGAGCGCGGCACGCGTCCGGTGTTCGGTTCGCGCGACGAAGTCTCGGCGCAGTCGCACGAGCCGGGCATGGTGCGGCTCGCGATGAATTCCGGCGCCGAGCAGATGGTGCGGCCCGCGGATGTCGTGGGCTTCGTCCTGAACGAGACCGGCATGTCGCGCGAGGTGCTCGGGGCGATCCACATTTTGCCGACGATGACGATGTTCGACGTGCGCGAGGAGGCTGCGCGCGACATCGTGAGCGGGCTGCGCGGCAAGCGTTTCAAGGGCCGCAAGCTGATCGTCGGCCCCGCCGCGGACGCGTAATTCCCGAAGTGGCGCAGGAACAGAAATCTTGTCGCCGCGCGGGACGTCGGAGGGATGTGTGTCGGGCTGTCGGCGCAAATCCGCGCTCATGTTCCGCGGGCAGGATTGCCCGCGTTACGACCCGCGGATGAGCCGCTGTTCGTGCTCCGCAAATTCGCTCGCGGTGAGGAGATCGTTGTCGAGGAGTGCGACGAGGATTTTCCGCCGTCCTCGGGAACAAAGTTCGGTGCATTCTTCCTGAAGCACGCGTCCGATCGAGAGGATGCCCCATGCGCCCGCGAGGACGGCGATCGCGAATGCGCAGGGCTCGTCGTGCGTGAGCAGCCAGATCAGAGCGCCTGCCGGTACGCCGAGCAGCGGCACGCCGAGCAGCGCCGCGAGCCACATGCCGGGAACCGGCCGCGTGAGCGTGCGGAATTTTTCCGCACGTTGCCGCAAGTAGTCCTCGTCGGTGACGAGGCCGCAGATGCGGTTCTCCTCCAGCGCCCGCAATTCCGCGACGGCCTGCTCGCCGCGGCGGGAGAGCATCGGGTGCGGAAGCGTAGATGGCTGTGCGCGGGTCATCGGCGCGTCTCGGAGAGCGATTCCTGTGCCCGGTGAACCGCGTTCGAACGCCGCGGTCTGGCGAACAACGCCGCCGCTTCACTCCTTCGGCGCGAGCGATGCGGGGCGCTTCTGTTCCGTGCGCGGCTTGATGTCCCACGCGGTGATCCAGCGTTCGCCGGTGCGCTGGTAGCCGCGTTTTTCGAGATCCTTTTCCATCTCCGCGAGGTGCGCTGCGCCGTAAAAGATTCCGAGATTCTTGCGGCCTGCGGCGACCTCGCGATCGAGCACTTCGAGTGCCTTGCGGTTCCGCTCGGTGATGATGACGGTGCCGCCGTGCTTCTCCATCTCGGCGACGATATCGCCCGCGGATGCGAGCTGGCGGGCCATCGCCACTTTCAGCCCGCTCGAATCGCCGAGCAGCGCGAGCAGGAGCTGGCTGCCTTTCGGCTCGGCGGTGCGGTCGGTACCGACCTCGAGCTGCGCCTCGATGGCCTTGCGCATGAGGTCTATGAACGACTCGCCCTTGTCCGCCTGAAGTTGCACGAATTCATCCATGCTCACGTCGGCGTGGACGAAGTTCTTCGTGTGATAGTCAATGCCTTCGGTCTGGTACTGGAAGTGAAAATAGCTGCCGACTCCGCGCATCATCACGCTGATGATCTTGAAGGCCGGGCTCCGCTCCTTCGCCCCGGCCGTGTCGTTTTCGTCGGGCGGAAATTCACCCTGCTTGAGAGGTGCGTCCGGCTTTTTCTTCGCCGCGGGCTTCGGGCCGTCCTCTAGTTCCTCCTTCATCTTCTGCCCGTCCACGAGCTCGAAGAGCAGCTCCTCGTAGCCGGTGAAAAGTTTCGTGAGCGCCTTGTAGTATTCGGGATCGGCCACATGTACTGCGCCGACGAGTTCCACCTGCGCACCGTCTTTTTTCAAAGTGACGATGACGGTCTCCAGCTTGCCGCGTTTGTCGTCGCCGACGTAGCGGACGTATTCGCGCTTCGCCGCGGCGTGGGCTTTTCCGGCCGGCGCGGGCGCATCCGCCGCGGGTGCGTGCGGACAGGCGAGGAGCGCGGCGGCGGCGAGCGCGGAGCGGAGCAAGGGGTGCATCATGCAGCGGAACCGGTAGCAGGGATCAGGCGAGGGGCGAGGGAATTTGGCAGTGGTTCAAGTTGAACCACGAATGGACACGAATGAAGTGGCGATGCCTCCGCGGGGCGCTGCATGCGCCCTTCTAGAATCCCATTCGTGGTTTCCTCCAAACTGCGGCCACCCGCAACTTCCGACGTTGCAACCGCTGGCGGCGCCCGTTCTAATCCGCGCCCATGATTCGTCTTTTTGCCGCGCTCCTCGCAGTGGCGGCACTTTCCGCCTGCTCCACGCCGAAGGAGCCCCTGCGCCAGATCCCCATCGCCCATGCGAATGTGGTGCCGCTCGCACTGGAGGATGATTTCAAGATCGAGAAGGTCACGAAATTCCTGAACGATCCGCAGTATCTGAAACCGACGGAGGATGAGATGCTGATCTTCGAGCGCCAGCGGGTGAACTACGGCGCGATCACCGCCGTGGATTACGGCGAGCGGCGCGGCTATTATTTCAATGTCTCGTGGAGCGCGAAGCGGCCGGCGGACATCACCGCCCGGATCGAATACCGCCTGGAGAATCTCGGTGCGCATGTGCAGGCCAAGGAGATGCGCTTCCCGTTTGCGAAAGGATCGCATGTGACGAAATTCACCGTGATCGGCGACGAATATAAGGAGGGCGGCAAAATCACCGCATGGCGGGTGCTGCTGATCGAGAACGGCCGCGCCGTCGGCCTCTACCAATCGTTCCTGTGGAATTGACCACGCGCGCAAAGACTTGCGGCGGCGCGGCAGAATTGACCGCTGGCCGATTCGATGCGATGTAGTGATCGCGAGATGTCCATGAGCCTCCACCCTACGATTTTTGCGGATACCGAGAGCTGCCCCGCGGTCTGGATACGCGTGGCAGGCAGGGGATCGTTTCAGAGCAGCCCCGCGCTGAAGGATTTCGCCCGACGGCTCATGGACGAGGGACGCCGGCAATTCGTCGTGGACTTGAAAGACTGCAGCGCGATGGACTCGACCTTCATGGGCACGCTCGCGAGTCTCGCCATCCGCCTGCGCGATCTCGGCGGCGGCGAGCTGTGGGTGGTGAACCGCAACGAGCGCAACACCGAACTGCTCGCCGGCCTCGGGATTGACACGCTCTTTTCCGACACTCCGCTTCCGGGCACCCACTCCGGCGAATGCCCGGAAGCCGTCCACCACGCCGCCGACAAGGCCGGGATGCGCGAGGCCGTCCACGAAGCGCACGCCGCGTGCGTGGCAGTGGATTCGCGGAACGAGGACAAATTCAAGGACGTGATCGAGCACCTCAAGGCGAGCGCCGCACGCGATGCCGCGAAGGCCGCGGCGCAGTGACGGGCGAAAAAATCCGTTCGTCCCCGGAATTCGTCGCATTGCTGAGATGCAGGGACGTGGCGAGACAGCGTGGAGAGACAGCATGAGCCAGTTTTTTTCCCGGCGTGATTTTTTCATGCACCGATTTCCGCTGTCGCCCGATTTCCGCTTGCCATCGGGGGCGAGTGGCGTTTGATTCCGCGCCCTTGTAGAATGCGCGGTTAGCTCAGTGGTAGAGCACTACCTTGACACGGTAGGGGTCGCAGGTTCGAAACCTGCACCGCGCACCATCTTCATCCCGTGGATGGCGTCCGCGGCGCGGCTCCATCCGGATTTGTGGCAGCCATTTTTCCGCGGTGCCGCACGAAGCGCGGCTCCGGACTTCGCGCCGAATCCGTGGCGGAAAATTTTTTGGCGTGGGAAAAAGTTGCCACGCACCGGGGCATGTGCTTTTCTCCCGGTCCCAAATTGGAAATGCAGCCGTAGCTCAATTGGATAGAGCATCTGACTACGAATCAGAAGGTTTGAGGTTCGACTCCTCACGGCTGCACCATCCGGCGGATCCGCCGGACATTTTCGTCGCCGATGCCGCGGCATTTTCAGCGGCGCCACGCCGTCGGAGCCTGAGGCGATTTGCACGGTCAGGCTGCCAGAAAGTGACACAGCCCTTCCCGGCGGTGCGGGCGGCGAAGCACAGCGGTGAAGGGCTGTGCCGCTTCCCGCCGCATCGCCTGTTCGTGCAGGCTGACTGTGAAAATCGTATCAGGCCGGATAGGTCCACGGCCCACGGTAGGGGCGCGAGAGGAGCGCGTTTGCTTCGGGGTCGCCTGTGATCTGCTCCTTGTCCGCGTCCCATGTGATGCTGCGGCCGGTGCGCCATGAGATCATGCCGAGCAGCGGGAGGACGGAGGCACGGTGCGCGAGTTCGATGTCGGCGACGGGCGCGCGGCGCTTGTCAATCGCATCAAGGAAGTCGCCCCAGAGCAGCTTGATGTTATGCCCGTCGGGTTCCTGGAGCTGCGGGTCCTCGTGCTCGATCTTCGCGCCTTTTGCGCTCGGGTAAAATGTCCAGCCGTCGCGCCAGCCGATGTGCAGCACGCCCTTGGTGCCGTAATAATACGAGCCGATTTTGTGCTTCTCCGTGTCGTTGCCGCCGAACTTCCGGTGTTCCCAGATGCAGGTGAATTTCTCGAACTCATACGTCGCGACCTGATGATCCGGCGCGTCGCTCGTCTGCTCTTTTTCCGTGAGCACGGGCGGGCCGGAGATCGGCCTGCCGCCGCTGCAGAAGATGCGCCGCGGATATTTTTCGCCGCTCCACCACAGCACCTGGTCGAGCCAATGAACGCCCCAGTCGCCGAGCGTGCCATTTGCAAAGTCGAGAGTGTTGCGCCAGCCGCCGGGGTGCAGCTTTTTGCTGAATGGCCGCTTCGGCGCGGGGCCGCACCAGAAGTCCCAGTCCATGCCGTCGGGCACGGGTTCGTTTGGCGTCGGCTTCTCGATGCCGCCGCCCGCGTTGTGCGCGAAAAGGCGCACCATGCCGACATCGCCGACCGCGCCGGACTTGAGGAATTTCATCCCGCTCACGTGATGCGGCCCGATGCGCCGGTGCAGCCCGACTTGCACCATGCGCCCGCTTTCGCGTGCCGCACGCAGCATCGCGCGACTCTCGTTCACCGTGTGGCCCGTCGGCTTTTCAACAAAGACGTGCGCGCTCGCCTTCAGTGCCTCGATCGTGTTGAGCGCATGCCAATGATCCGGCGTGGCGATGATCGCGATGTCCGGTTTTTCCTTCGCGAGCAGTTCACGGTAATCGCGGTAGAGCTTCGGTTTGTCGCCGCTGAGATCCTCCACCTGGTCGCCTGCGACTTCGAGCACGTTTGCATCCACATCGGCAAGCGCGACGACTTTGCAACGTCCGGAAGCCATCGCTTCCTTCAGAATATTTTTGCCCCACCAGCCCGAGCCGATGAGCGCGGTGCGGAGCTTTGCGGGCTCGGCTGCGCGGACGAATGGCGCGGCGGTGAATGCGCCTGCTGCAAGTGAGGTACACTGGAAGAATGTGCGTCGTTTCATGGCTGGGGAATGATAAGCGGTGTCTCGCGCAAAGACGCGAAGACGCAAAGTGTCAGAACGTTGTTTGGGAAAATCCTTGGCGTCTTTGCACGAGGTCCATCGGACTACTTCGCCCGGAGATCGACGACGACGATCTCGCCGCGCGAGTTGCGGCAATAGACGAGGCCGTTTGCGAGCACCGGCGCGGTCCAGCATTTCGGGCCGAGCACCTTTGCTTTCGCGATCGGCTTGAAGCCGCTCGGCGACGCGGGCGCGATGGACAGTTCGCCGTCGCCGCTGAGCGCGATCAATTTTCCATCCGCGATGATCACGCCGCCGCTGCCGAAGCCCGGCTGGCTCCATTTCTCCGTGCCGGTCGCAAACTCGACGCACTTCAGCGAACCGGTCTCCGTCGTGTCGCCATCCACGCCGTAGAGATGGCCGTCGTGCAGCACCGCCGCATTGAGCTGTGTGCGGAGCACCTTCGTTTTCCAGAGCTGCTTGGGCTCATCGGCGCCAAGTTGTAGCAGCGCGCCGCCCTTGCTGTAGCCGGTGGAAATAAACACGCGGTCGCCGCTCACGATCGGATCCGTCGCGTTCACACCGTACTGCGTCACCCAGCGGAAGCGCCACGCCTCCTTGCCCGTCATCGGGTCCACCGCGAGGTAGTTCGTCCCGTTGCCAAAAAGCGCCCACGTCGTGCCGCCGAACTCAATCGGCAGGGGCGTCGAGTAGCCCGCGTCCTTCGGCGCGGATTTCCACACGACCTTGCCGTCGTTCTTGTCCACGCCCACGCCCGCCTCGCCGATATTCAGCACCAGCAGATTCCCCGCGATGAGCGGTGCCCCCGTGAAGCCCCACATCGGCAACGGCGCCTCGGTCTCCTTCGCGATGTTCTTTTCCCAAACAACCTTCCCGCTCGCTGCGTCGAGGCACATCAGATCACCCCACCGGCTCAGCCAGTAAAGCCGCGCCCCGTCGAACGTCGGCGTCCCCGTCGTCCCGCCCTCGAAAAATTTGTCGCCGAGTTCCGCCGGATAGCTGTGCTTCCACAACTCCCTGCCCGACGCCGCGTCAAAGCAAAACACCGTGTCCTTCCCATCCGCATGACCCACCGTCACCGCGCGACCGCCCGAGACGACGATCGAGGAAAAGCCGAGCCCCACCTGCGCCTTCCACGCCACACGCGGACCGGACGCCGGCCATTCCGCGCGCCAACCTTTCTCTGCGGAGACGCCATTGCGCGAAGGCCCGCGGAATTGCGGCCAGTCATCGGCGCGGACAGACAATGCGTGGACAACAACGAGGAAGATCGCGGCGCGGAACATCGCCGAGAAATGACACCCCCCGCGCAGACTGACAACAAAAGTAGTCCCACGCTTCAGCGTGCCGCGATGTGCGACCACAGCCTGCTCACGAATCCGCGCTGGTGGAACGCGCCGCTCCGCACGCGTTTCGGCGGGAAGTGCAAGGCTTGCGCGCAGTCGGATGAAGCGCGCGGCACGGCGCGCTCCATCTCGCCGAGCCGCACGCCAAGGCCGGTCCGGTGCGGTCTTGCACGCTGAAGCGCGGGATGCCTTGCAGCCGCGTCTCGTGAGAGCGCGGGCCATCTCAGCGCGTGCGCCTGCGAAAAGAATGCCCGCGCTTTGACAAGCGCGGCTACGCGCGGATCGGGCCGTCCCGCGCGTGTCGCGGGAATGTCGCACCGCATGGCAAAATTAACCTGTCGGGTGGTTTATGCTTGGCGGTCAAATCAGAGGGTGGCTACGGTGCTGAGAACTGCTTCCGGCTGCCGGTCCATCCGGCATTCCTCTGGCCGAGACCGTTACCACTGACCCTCAAGCCTACCTCGGAGATACATATGATTCCATTCCGCAGACTGATTTTGATTTCGCTGTTGGCCCTGCCAGGGATTGAACGGTTGACGTCGAAGCTCCGGGCGTCGGAGGAAACCGCGCTCGCCAATGGAGTGCTTGTGGTGAGGGCCTCGGTGCAGGAGGCGCCTCCACGGATTACGCTCGAGTGGCCGCGTGTCGGCGGGTCGGGCGGCTTCGCGGTCTTCCGCAAGACAGCGGAGGCGAACTCCTGGGGCGGCGCCTACGCAAATTTGACTGACGCCAATGCCACCCGCTTTGCGGATGATAAGGTCGTGGCAGGCGTGGGTTACGAGTACAAGGTCGAAACCGTTGGAGTCCTGCCAAACGCGGGAAGCAGGCAACCGGGCGGCACGAAGGCCAGCGGCGTTCTTTATTCCGGGATCGCTTTGCCGCCGGTGGACAGACGCGGGAGGATCATC
>BJFP01000042.1 GCA_014189875.1 Verrucomicrobiota bacterium
TAGAGCACGATGCCAACGGCGGTCGCGAGATTGAGCGACCGCGTGCTGCGGGTCATCGGGATCGTCACGCACGATTCCGCGCGCGCCGCGAGCAGCGGTTCCGGCAGACCCTTCGTCTCGCGTCCGAAGACGAGGTAATCGCCATCCTGAAAACGCTCGTCCCAATACGCGCGCTTCGCCTTCGTCGTCAGAAAAAAGAAGCGCGCATCCGATCCCGCGGCGGCGAAAAATTCATCGAGCGAATCCCACAGCTTCACGTCCACCTCGCGCCAGTAGTCCAGGCCCGCGCGGCGGAGTGCGCGATCATCAATCGAAAATCCGAGCGGCTTCACGAGGTGCAGCCGCGCACCGGTCGCGAGGCAGAGGCGTCCCACGTTGCCGGTGTTCGGCGGGATCTCCGGCTCGACGAGCACGACGTTCAGCATCGCGTCAATGCGTTCACTCCGCGGCGCGCTCATTCGCGACGATCGTGATCTGGCCGTTGCGCCCGCGGATCACATCGCGGATCACAAAGCCGCGGGCAGCGTCGCGCGAGAACGTCGCGTCCTTCTGCGGGATCGCGACACCCGCCGGATACTCGACGACGATCAGCGCCGCGTTGCCGCCGGGACGCTTCGGATCGGCGTCCGGATCGCGCAGCGATTCGCGCGTGCGCAGCGCCACGCGCGTGCCGAGCACGCCGGTCACGACGAAATCACCGCTGAGCACCGCCTGCCCGCCCGCAGCAAAACGCTCCACCAGCGCGCTGGCCTCCGCGGTCGAGAGCACGCGCGCATTGCCCGGCGAGGGAGGCGGAACGGCCACGACCGCCGCAGGCGCGGGTCTCGGCACCGGCGTCGGTTCGCGCGCGGAACGGCCGCGAGCGCCGCAGGCGCGGGTCTCGGCACCGGCGTCGGTTCGCGCGGCGGGTCCGCACCGATGATGCCGGTGCCCGGCCTCGACTTCACGACGGGACGCGGCGGCAGGGGCACCGCGGGCGCGGGCGTCGGCACCGGGCGCGCCATGTGCGCGGGCCGCAGAGCCGTCGCGGGCAAGGGCTTCGCTTCAGTGGAGTTCAGCGGTGTCTTTGCGGCGTCTGCGGGCTCCTCCTCCGGCGCTTTCGGCGGCTCGAAACGCACCAGCTCCGGCCCCGCGAGCGCGGCCTGATCATCGCCTGCGCGCACGAGCGCCTTGCGGCGGAATTCCTTGTGCTCCGCGAGCGCCGACGAGAGCCGCGGGTCGCGCACGATCGGGAGACCTGCGGCGAGATTCAGCTCGATCTTGCGGTCGCGCAGCAGCTCCTCTGGCGACTGGAGCGAGAAGCTCCCCTGCCCGTTCTTCAATTGCCAGCCGCCGTATGGCACCGGCAGCACCGTGAACTGCATCCGCCCGTCCACGTGCCGCTCCACATGCACGAGCGCCCACAGATCCTGCGAGCGCTGTAGCGTCACATCCACGCCCATCGTCACCGTCTCGCAAATCGCGGGCACATTTTCCGGCTCGGACGGAAAGACAAACTCCACGAGCATCTGCGGCAGATTCTCCGACTGCGCGATCGCGACCGCGCCCGCGGGGAACCAGTCCGCGCTCCCAAGATCGAAGCTCTGCACGATCTGGAATTTCCCCGACACGTACGGCACCTTCCGCCCCGACTCGCGGAAATTCGTGAGGTAGTTCCGCATCAGCACTTCGTTCTCGTACGCAAGCTCCAGCGTCCCGAGCTTTCCGAACCGATTGAGCAGTTTCGCCGCGCCGAGGAACTCGCCCTTCGGCGCCTCCGTGACCGCGAACCGCTTTGGCGGCTCGATGCGCTTGAACCTTTTCAGGATGCGGTAGCACTTCGGATTCTCCGGGTGCTTGAACACGTAGAAGCTGCCGATCCAGCTCGCAAAGCAGATGCCGGTCAGCAGCAGCAGCACGACCGACCAGATGAAAAACCGGTTCCCCGAATTCGGCCGCACCGCCCTCTCGTCTTGGAGCCCATTCATGCGCCTTGTGCCTCCCCCGCTACCGCACGCCCGCCGCCATCTCCGGCCCGGGCTCGAATGAAGTGCCGCAGCCGCACGAGCGCACCGCGCGCGGGTTCACGATCCGGAATCCCGCGCCCGCGAGATCGTCGCTGTAGTCAATGGTCGAACCTTCGACGTAAGGCAGGCTCGCGGGGTCCACGACCACTTTCACGCCGTCGCGACCCTCGGAAAAATCATCCGCGGCGGGTTCGTCGAGCTTCATCTCGTAGCTCATGCCCGCGCAGCCGCCCTTCTCGACGTAGATCCGCAGCGCCTTGCCCGGCGCGTCATTTTCGCGGAGCAGATTCTGAAGATGTTTGACGGCTGAATCGGTGAGCGTGAGCATCGTCAGGCACCGTAATGACCGCCGCCAACCAAGTCAAATGAGCCGAATCGCCCTGCTGCCCGAAGAGGTGGCTTCGCAGGTCGCCGCGGGCGAGGTGGTCGAGCGGCCCGCGAGCGTCGTGAAGGAGCTGGTGGAAAATTCGCTCGATGCCGGCGCGACGCGCATCGAGGTGCTGATCCGGCGCGGCGGGAATTCGTTCATCCGGGTCGTGGACAACGGCTGCGGCATGGATCGCGACGACGCGCTGCTCTGCCTCGAGCGCCACGCCACGAGCAAAATCCGGACGGGCGCGGACCTCATGGCGATCCACACGCTCGGCTTCCGCGGCGAGGCGCTGCCCAGCATCGCGAGCGTGTCGCGCTTCCGGCTCACCACACGCGAGCACGGCGCGCTCGCGGGCACGGAGGTGATCGTGAGCGGCGGAAAAATGGAGGCCGTGCGCGACTGCGGCGAGCCCGAGGGCACGCAGATCGAGGCGCGTTCGCTTTTCTACAACCTGCCTGCACGGCGGAAATTTCTGCGCACGGAAAACACCGAGGCCAGCCACGTCGAGCATGTGCTGCAGCTTCAGGCGATCGGGCATCCGCACGTCGGCTTCACATTGCTGAACGACGACCGCCTCGTGCATCAGCTCCCGCCGGGGCAGACGCTGCGCGAGCGGCTGCGCGATCTTTTCAGCACGGCGCTCGTGGGGGAATTGCTCGATGTGCCCGAGATGGAAATCGCGGGCGTGCGCGTCACCGGACTGCTCGGCCGCGCGGGCGTGAGCCGCTCGACGCGGCAGCAGCAGATCATTTTCCTGAACGGCCGACCGATCGAAAATCCCACCATCTCGCACGCGCTGCGCGAGGGCTACCACACGGCGCTGATGAAGGGGCAGCATCCGGTGACGTTCCTCTCGATCGAGATGGATCCCGCCGCCGTGGACGTGAACGTGCATCCCGCGAAACGCGAGGTGCGATTCCGCGATCCGTCGCTCGTGCGCGAAGTGATCGTCGAGGTCACGCGGCGCGTGGTGGAAAGCGATCGCGCGTCGTGGAGTCGCACCTTCGCCGCGCCCGCAAGGCCTCAGCCCGTGCAGGACAACACGCTGCCGCTGATCCCGCCGACGGAGCAATTCGCACTCCGCCGCGACTGGTCGCATTTTTCCGCGCCAGCGGAAGCGCCCGCCGCAGCGCCGGTGCGAGACGCAAGCGAGACGCTCCCACTTTCCCAAACGAACGCAGCACAGCCGCTGCCAGCCGAAGCAGCGCCATCACTCCCATTCGTCCCATCGGCAACAGCGCCTGCACCGCAAGCACGACCCGCGCAGGATTTCAAATTCATCGGCGTGCTCGGGCGGCTCTACATCCTCATGGAAAATGCCGGCGGCCTCGTGCTCGTGGACCAGCACGCCGCGCACGAACGGATTCTCTTCGAGGAGATGCGCCGCCGCATGGAGGGCCAGGGCGTGCCCACGCAGCGGCTGCTGCTGCCGATCACGCTGCAAGTCGCCCCGCGCGACGCCGGATGGCTGAGCGAAAATCTCGACGCGCTCGCACGCACCGGCATCGGCCTCGAGCCGTTTGGCGCGGGGACTTTCAAGATTGACGCGCTGCCGCAATTTCTGAGCGCCACCGAGCCATCGCAGCTCCTCCGCGACATCATTGACGAGCTGCGCGACACCTCGCAGCAGACCTCGAAACTGCGCCTCGGCGAGGACATGATCGCCAAGACCGTCTGCCGCCACGCGGTGAAGGCCAACGACATCTTGCGCGAACCCGAATGCCTGCGCCTCGTGCAAGATCTCATCGCGTGCGAGCTGCCCTACTGCTGCCCGCACGGACGCCCGACGATGATCCAGCTCAGCTACCTGGAGCTGGAGAAAAAATTCGGGCGCAAGGCGTGAAGCCGTTTTCCAAAAATTAGGTGACTACGAAGACCGCGAAGGTCGCGGAGGAGGAAATATGACCTCACGTCTTCACGCCCTTCGCGCTCTTCGTAGTCACCCCATTCCTGTCCGATTAATTTCGGCAGATGGTACGATCGCTCATCTGCGCTGTGCACCGCGCGCCGGATGCAGGATTTTTTCGAGCGCATCTTCCAGCGCCATCGGCAGCGCGTGAGGCCCGTCGCCGCCGAGCCGCGCATCAATCTCCTCAAGCCGTCGCACGAGATCGCGCACCTCGTCGCGCGTGTACGGGCCGCCGGCTGCGGAGCAGAAATGCGTGCGGCATCCAAATGGTCGCGCGTCGTAGATGAGGCATTTGCCCGCGGGATTCAGCAGCGGACAGCGCCCGGTTTTTTCATCGGCAGACTCCGGCAGGCTCCGCCGCCCGGTCGCGCGCAGCGCCGCAGCCGCGACGAGCGCCTCGCCCGCGGTGAGCATCGGCGTGCGACCCGTCAGCTTGAACTGGCAGCATTCGGTTCGCCGGATGCAGTCGCGCTGCACGGGGCGCTGATCGAGTTCCGCGTAGATCGCGCGGGTGGCGCGCATGGCGGATTGCGAAGGATCGTCTGCGAGTGGCTGCATGGGCGCACTGAACTACGCCGGACGCGATTTGCAAAGCGGTGCGCGATCGATCTTCGGCGGGCACCGCGAGCCGCGGTTTTTCCAGCGCGCGCTATTTCCCGAATGCGGGCCCGATGCGGATCGCAAACTCGGAAGCCTGCGCCTGCTGCTGCGTCTGCCGCGGGACGAGATCGTTGCGCTTCATAGCGACAAAGATCTGCTGTCCGTCGTAATCGAGCGTGACGCCGCCGTCGCGGATCGAACGGAGCACGATGCGCAGCCGCTCATTGCCGTAAATGACAGGCAGGACTTCGCCTTCGCCAAACGCGTGGCCGTTGATCGTGGCGAGAGGGGGATTGCCGAGCAGGACGCTCGTGAGATTGAACTGCGCAGGATCGATCCGGATCCTCGCCACCTTGGAAACCGGGCCCGCGACAGAGCCCTTCGGTGGACGCTGGAAGCCGATCGGCCAGAACGGGATCCTGGCGTCTTCCTGCACGTGGAAGGCGGAGCGGTTCTTCAGCTCGTAGCCTTTGGTCTTTTCCGGCTCGGCCTGCGCCAGCGCGGAGACCGCGACGGCTGCGATGGTGAGAATGAGAGGGGTGGTTTTCATAGGCGGACGATGTTTTGCAGGGTGATGGCCGCGCGCTGGAACTGTGCATCATCGCGGCCCGCATCAATCTCCAGCGACTGGATCTCCATGAGCGGCTCTTCGTTTTCCAAGGCCGAGAGGGCCCTGCCGAAGGTGGTGAACTCGACGCGCGGCACCTCGACGCTCCACATGGATCTGCCGAAGCCGGTGAGTTCCTTCTCCGCACCTTCACCCGTCATGCGGGCCGAGACCTTGTCCACGCTTTCGCGCTTGAAAAGATCGGTGAGCTTCGTGGGAACCCAGGCGATGGGCGCACCCTGCGGGATCATCGCCTGCACCTGCTCGATCAGTTGCAGCGAGGCGGGCGCCTTCTCCTCGATGCCCGTGGTCTTCGAGATCTGGGCGCGAGCGGAGGTGATCTTCGGGCCGAGTTCCTCCGTGTCCTTTATCGCCTGCTCCCGTGCGGCGCTGAGGGGCCCGAGCAGAAACGCGAAGTAGGAGTAGAATACGCCACAGAAGGTCATTCCTCCGAGCGCGATTTTTTGGATTTGATCCTTGTTGAGTTTCATGGGGTTGGGACTTCGTTTCTGGCAACGCGCTTGGACGGTGCAGGTGCCGGAGCGGGTTCCGCCTCGGCCTTGAATGTGACATTGATCGTGAACAACACTGCGGAGACGCGCCTGCCGTCCACCACCGGATGATCGGTGCTGTCGTCGAGATTCTTGAACGTCGCGGCGGCGCCCGGATACTTCGCGGCGATCTTCGCCACGATCGCCTTGCGCAGGCTCTCGGCGACCGCACGGGGCTCCACATCGGCGGCGATCCCCTCGATGGAGATCGCGCTGACGCCGCCTTTTTCCCGGTTGGAATCGCAGTTCAGTCTCGTGAGCTGGACATTGGAAGGCACGCTCAGCATCACGCTTTCAAACAGCGGCGCCCAGTAGATGCGCTTCTCCATCCGCTTGGCGAGTTTCTCCGCCAGATCGATCTGCTTGGTCAGCTCGACCTCCCTTTTCTCAGCCTCCTTCACCTTCGGTTCGAGCTTGTCGAACTCGGCCTTCTGGCCGCTGAACACGCTGCGGACATCGCTCGTGCGCTTCAGCTGCACACCGTAGTAGCTGGCCATGATGAGCGCGACGATGATGAGCGCGAGCAGCGAAAGCTTGAGCGGATCGAATTGTTCCTGGCGCTTTGCGCGGAGGACCTCGTGGTAAAGATTGATGCGTAGTGCCATGGTGTTGGTCAGGCGTTCAGGAGTTGGGCGGCAGCTCCGCAGGCGATGCTGTAGTCGAGCATCTCCTCCGCAAGCTGCGCGCGTTTGGATGTGGAGACATTCAGTTCGCACCTCTCGAGCGCGACCCACGGCTGGCACGGCATCCGCAGTTCCTCGCCGAGCAGCCTGAGGAGCGTCGCATTCCGCGCGAGGCCGCCGGAGACCCATATGTTCGAGATCGTCTCCTCACGCCGTCCCTCGAAAAATCCAATCGAGCTTCCGATCTCGCGCGTCAGCGCCATGAGCGCCATGCGGGCGTATTCGATCATCACCTCATCGTCGTTCCCCAGCGCGGCGAGCACCGTCTCCGAGCTCTCGCCGCTCAGCGCGCAGAGCGCCTCGACAAACGACTTGCCGCCAAATTCCACCGTGCGGATCAGCGACAGTTCGCGCCGCGCACCGATCATCATCGTCGAGGACATGTGGCCGAAATCGATGAGGAAGAACGCCTGGTTGTTGAACACATCCGGTTGCGCAAATTCAAACGCATTGAAGACCACGAGCGGGGCGAGATGCAGATTGGAGACATTGCCAAGCCCGCCGAGCGCGAAGGATTCCGTGAGCTGCGCGACCTCCGTGCGGGGCAGGCCAGCGACGAGGTAGCGGCGGAGCGCTGCGGAGGAATGGGCACCCGCCGCCGGCTGCGCGGCCCCGGCCGCGGGCACATCGCAATCCACGCAGTCGAGCACGAAATTCTTGCAGTCCTGGTTCATCAGCGCCGTGCCGTTCAGCCGCAGCGCGTCGCGCAGGATTTCGGGCGGCGTCTCCGGCTGCTCGATGATCCGCATCAGCGCGCCAGGGCTGCTCACCGCCACGGCGCATCCCTTTGCGCTGCCGCCCATCTGCTTCACCAGCGCCTTAATCTCGCTTCCGAGCATCCCCGGCGTGCGCTCGACGGCCTCCGTGACCGGCAGCGACGCAAAGTGCGTGACGACGTACCGGTTGCCGCCCTTCTTCTGGAGGAGCACCGACTTCAGGGAATAGCGTCCGAGGTCAACGCCGATTGCGGATGTGAGGGTCTTGGCCATTTGAATTGTGAGAAAGCAGTTGCTGTGCCGTGTTCCGTCCGTCGTTCACCGCACGCGCTCTGCGGGCGACGCGCTGGCGTTTTCCTTCCGCTCGCCGTGCTGCGGACGCATCTGGTCGAGGAGCACCGTCAGCATCCAGAGCGCAAACGCGGCTCCTGCCACAATGATGAAAAGCCCGACTTTCCCCGCATGGCTCCGGCCCGCCTCGCGTGCGGCACGCCGCTCCCGCGCCATGGCTACCTGCATCTCGAGGAGCTTCAGTAGTTGCTCGGGGTTTGTTTCCTGTGTCTCGTTCGGAATCATGGATTTCTTTTCCATAAAATGAATGGTGTGCGCTCAGAACGGGTAGCTTATGCCGCGCCCTTCCTCGTTTTTTTTGCGTTCCTCTTCCTTGAGACAGTCGTGAGAAAAATCGGTGAAGGCTACGCACACTGGGCGCTCTCGCAGCCGCGCTACTGGATCTTCCCCGTGCAGACCGCAGTGTGCGCCGCGCTGCTCTGGAGGCTGCGCAGCCGCATCACGCTCCGCCCCCTCGCGGGATTCGGATTCGCCGCGATCATCGGACTGCTCACGCTCGCCGTATGGATCTCGCCGCAAGTGATCTTCAAGGCAGCCCCGCGCTACGACGGCTTCGATCCATATTTTTTCGGCAGCACCGGCTGGCCCTTCTGGGGCACCCTGGCCGCGCGACTTTTCCGCATGGTTGTCGTCGTTCCCTTCGTCGAGGAAATCTTCTGGCGCGGATTCCTCCTGCGATTTCTCGTGCGGGAAGATTTCGCAACGGTCCCGTTCGGCACCTTCACCTGGCGCTCCTTCCTCATCAGCATCGCGGGATTTTGCGCCGTCCACTCGATGGCCGACTGGCCCGCCGCCATCGTCACCGGCGCGCTCTTCAATCTCGTCGCCTACCGCACCCGCAGCCTCGCGGCCTGCGTCCTCACACACGCCATCACAAATCTCGTCCTCGCCATCTACATCCTGCGCACCGGCCAGTGGGGATTCTGGTGATGCCGCGAAATCCTCTCAACTCTCAACTCCTTCTGGCCGGCGATCTGCTTGGCAATACGGGCATGATCCGGAATTCCTTCATTCAAAAAGTCTTCATCACGATGTTCTGGGGCGTGTGTGCTGCGGGACTGATCCAATTTTACAAGCACATGATCTGGCAGGCCAATGAGGACATCAACGGCGACAAGGCAGTGAGGGCCCTCTACGATGACTCCCGCCAGGTGGCCCATCCCGCGAAGCGGAGCTCCCAGCTCCAATAAGGACGGGAAGAAGTCTCCACACCGCGGCGCACGTTGCTCCCTGCACGCAAAGTCACCGTAGCCATCGCCCGTCGTCGTGCCGTAGTCTCAACGCCGCCCATGAAGGTCGGCCTCGCACAAATCAATCCCACCGTCGGCGACTTCGCCGCAAATTCCGCGGCCATCCTCGCCGCGTATTCGTCGCTCGTAAAAAGCGGCGCCGAAGTCGTCCTTACGCCCGAACTCGCACTGCCAGGCTACCCGCCGCTCGACCTCCTTTTCAAAAGCCGCTTCGTCCCGCAGAACCTCGCCGCGCTCGACGCGCTTCACGCGCAGATCGGTGAAGTCCCGCTCCTCGTCGGCTGCGTGGACGTGAACACCGGCCCCGGACGCCCCTTCCGCAACACCGCCGCAATCCTCGAACGCGGCAAGCCCATCCGCAAAATCTCCAAGTCGCTCCTGCCCACATACGATGTCTTCGACGAGGCCCGCTACTTCCAGCCTGCGGAAAAAAACGAGCCCGTCGAAATCGCCGGCATCCGCTGCGGCGTGACGATCTGCGAAGACATCTGGAGCCGCGAATACCTCCCGCGCCCGCTCTACGACTGCGATCCCCTCGCCTCCCTCGCCGCGCAGGGCGCAAAAGTGATCCTCAATCTCAGCGCCTCGCCCTTCGAAGTCGGCAAGCCGCGCCGCCGCTTCGAAATGCTCGCCGCCCGCGCACGCACGCACCGCGTCGCCATCGCGTACTGCAACACCGTCGGCGGAAACGACCAGCTCATCTTCGACGGCAATTCCTTCGCCATCAGCGAAACCGGCGAATGCCTCGCGCAACTCGCGCCCTTCCGCACCGAAAGCGCACTCGCAGAATTCAAAATTCAAAATTCAAAATTCAAAATTCCGTCTTTCCAGTGCGCCGAGGAAGAACTCTTCGACGCCCTCGTCCTCGGCACCCGCGACTACTTTGCAAAGTGCGGATTCAAGAGCGCCGTCCTCGGCCTCAGCGGCGGCATTGACAGCGCAGTCACCGCAGTCATCGGAGCCGCGGCGCTCGGTGCGGAAAACGTCCTCGGCGTCACCATGCCCACGCGCTATTCGAGCGAAGGCAGCGTCGGCGATTCGCTGCAGCTCGCCGCCGCCCTCGGCATCCGCTGCCTCACGATCCCGATCGAAAAATCCTTCACCGCACTCAAGGAACAGATGGCCCCATTCTTCGAGGGAAAACCCGAGGACGTGACCGAGGAAAACATGCAGCCCCGCCTGCGCGGAATGACACTCATGGCGCTCAGCAACAAATTCGGCCACCTCCTCCTCACGACCGGCAACAAGAGCGAACTCGCCGTCGGCTACTGCACGCTCTACGGCGACATGTGCGGCGGCCTTGCCCTCATCAGCGACGTTCCGAAAATGATGATCTACCAGCTCGCCCGCTGGCTCAATCGCGACCGCGAAATCATCCCCGCCGCCACGATCGAAAAACCGCCGAGCGCCGAACTGCGCCCGGACCAGCGCGACCAGGACACACTCCCGCCGTACGAAATCCTCGACC
This sequence comes from Verrucomicrobiota bacterium, assembly GCA_014189875.1. Lineage (GTDB taxonomy): Bacteria > Verrucomicrobiota > Verrucomicrobiia > Chthoniobacterales > Chthoniobacteraceae > SXWH01. The sequence continues at coordinate 10,515 of BJFP01000042.1, forward strand.
CCATTCTCGAACTGCTCATCGAGGAACACCTCAGCCCGGACGAAATCATCGCGCGCGGATTCGACGCACAAACCGTCCGCTGGGTCGTGAAGCGCGTCGCGCAAAACGAATACAAACGCGCGCAAGCCGTTCCCGGCCTCAAGGTCACAAGCAAGGCATTCGGAGTCGGACGAAAGATGCCCGTAGCCCAGCGCTTCACGGAGTAGCGCGCTTGCCAAAGTAGTCCACGGCTTTAGCCGGCAAAACCGCGCGAGCATGATGCCGTGCAGCCTTGATTTTGGGGCCTGCCGACCTCTGCATCCCCCGCTTGAATCTCACTGAGCCGTCTTCGCATCCGCACGACTTTGCCGGCTAAAGCCGAAACCTACTTCCCCGCCACGAACCCCCGCCGTTTTGCAGCCCCACATTTTGTTACTGAACTCCCGGCTCCAAATATTGCTAACTCCACCGATGGACATGCAGAGCTACCTCACCGCCCGAACGAAGATCGTGGACCGCGCACTCGATCGGCACCTCCCCGCCGAAACCGTGAAGCCACACACGATCCACAAAGCCATGCGCTACTCGATCTTCGCCGGTGGAAAGCGCCTGCGCCCCGTGCTCACGCTCGCAGCCGCCGATGCGTGCGGCGGCAAAATCGCGGACGCACTTCCCGCCGCCTGCGCCGTCGAGTGCATCCACACCTACTCGCTCATCCACGACGATCTCCCGTGCATGGACGACGACGATCTCCGCCGCGGCCGCCCGACCAACCACAAGGTCTTCGGCGACGGCATCGCCGTCCTCGCAGGCGACGCACTGCTCACCGTCGCATTCGAGATTCTCGCAAAATCCAAACCTTCAAAGCGCCATCCCATCGCCGAACAGATCGCCGACCTTGCACACGCATCCGGCAGCCGCTGGCTCGTCGGCGGACAGGTCGCCGACCTCGAAGGCGAAGGCCGCAAGCTCGGCGGCAATGACTTGAAATACATCCACCGGTGCAAGACCGCCGCGCTGCTCACCGCCAGCATCCGCCTCGGCGCGATGAGCGCAAACGCCACGCCCGCGCAGCTCAAGTCGCTCACCACATTCGGCCAGAGCGTCGGCCTCGCATTCCAGGTGATTGACGACATCCTCGATGTAACGCAGCCGACCGAAAAACTCGGCAAGAGCGCGGGCAAAGATGTCGCCTCACAAAAGGCCACCTACCCAGCAGTCTTCGGCCTCGAAAAAAGCCGCGCCGAAGCCAAGCGCCTCACGCGCACCGCACACACGGCGCTGAAGCCCTTCGGGAAAAACGCCGACACGATGCGAGCACTCGCCGACTACCTGCTCGCGCGGGAGTACTGAGCGCAAGGCAGGCAATCCTGTCTGCACACCATGCTCGGCGGACAGGATTGTCCGCCTTACGACCTACACCGCGAGCCGCAGATTCGGATCGATGTCCTCGGCGAGATCATTCGCGTGCCCCGCGTCCGCGCGCAGCGAGGCGGCGTAGGCGATCATCGCCGCGTTGTCCGTGCAGAGCGATGGCTCCGCAAGCAGCAGCTCGATTCCGCGTGCAGAGCACGCAGCCGACAGCTTTTCACGCAGGCGCGAATTGCAGCTCACGCCGCCGCTCACTGCGATCGTCTTCCTCCGCGTCGTGAGCGCAGCGCGCACAGTCTTGTCCACAAGCACGTCCACGACGGCTTCCTGAAACGACGCGCACACATCGGCCACCGGCACCGTGTCCATTTTTTGAAGGAGATACCGCACACTCGTCTTCAGCCCACTGAAGCTGAACGCGAAGTCGCCCGACGACAGCATCGAACGCGGAAAATCGAAGCGCATCGCATTCCCCTCGCACGCGAGCCGGTTCACATTTGGCCCGCCGGGATACGGCAGGCCGAGCAGCTTGCCGACTTTGTCGAACGCCTCGCCCGCCGCGTCGTCGCACGTCTTGCCGAGCAACCGGTATTTTCCCACGGCCTCGATCTCCACGAGCATCGTGTGCCCGCCGCTCACGACGAGTCCGATCGCGGGACGCACACCTCCGCGTCCGAAAAATGGAGAGAGCAAGTGCGCCTCGATGTGGTTCACCGCAGCGAACGGCTTGCGAAATCCCATCGCCATTCCCTTCGCCGCAGACAGCCCGATCATCAGCGAAGTCGCAAGCCCAGGCCCGCGCGTCGCGGCGAAAACATCAATCTCACCGGCCGTCACGCCGGCCTTGGCGAGTGCGCTCGCGATCACCGGGCGCAGCGTGCGCAGGTGATTGCGCGACGCGACCTCTGGCACCACGCCGCCGGTGAGCGCGTGCAGTGCGATCTGCGAGGCCACTTCGCTCGACAACAGCTCATCGCCACGCATCACCGCGGCGGCGGTTTCGTCGCAGGAAGTCTCGATTGCGAGGACAGTCAGCGCGCTCACTTGCCTCCGCGCTGCGCGTAGATGAGCACGCCCTTGAGCGCATCCACCGCACGCTCGAGCTGCGTGTCGTGGAAATTCGCGAGATCCTTTTTCCGCTGCTCATCCGGGAGATCCTCGCGGCGCTGGATGATGAGCGCGCGCTCCTGCTCCATCGTCATCGTCGCGACGATCGTCGGCGCGACACCGTGCTCGTGGATCACCTGATGCCCCGGCGTGTAGTATTTCGCCGTCGTGAGCCGCAGCGCCGAGCCATCCGGGAGCTGCATGATGCTCTGCACGCTGCCTTTTCCAAAAGTCGTCTCGCCGACGAGAATCGCACGGTTCGTGTCCTTCAGCGCGCCCGCGACGATCTCGCTGCCGCTCGCGCTGCCGTTGTTGATCAGCACGGCCACGGGATAGTTCGCGCGACGCCGCAGCGCAGGATTCGCGGTGTACTTGCGCGACTGCGAAGGGACACGCCCCTCGGTCGTGGCCACGACGGTCGCCGGCGGAAGGAACATCCCCGCGACATCCACCGCGGAGTTCAGCAAGCCGCCGGGATTGAACCGCAGATCCAGCACGAACGCCTGCATCCCTTTTTTCTCCAGCTCATCGAGCTTCTTCGCGAGTTCCTCCGCGGTCGGCGCGTTGAACTGCGTGATGCGCGCGTAGCCGATCTTCATCTGCCCGGCCAGCTCCTGCGCGAGCAGCTTCGCGTCCTTCACGCTCCACACCTTGATCGTCTCGCGCACCATCTCGAAGTCTTTGATCTCCTTCGTCCCCGGACGCAAAATCGTCAGCGTGATCTTCGTCCCTGGCGCGCCGCGCAACTTTTCCGTCGCGCCATTGATGTCAATCCGCTCCGCGCTCTGCCCGTCAATCTTGATGATCTTGTCGCCCGGCAAAATGCCCGCGCGAAACGCCGGCGATTCCTCCATCGGCGACACGATGATCAGATCGCCATTCCGCTCTGTGACGTGAATGCCGAGCCCGCCGAACCTGCTCTCCGTGTCCTCCTTCATGTCCTCGAAATTCGCCGGCTCCATGAATTGCGAATGCGGATCGAGGCTCTGGAGCATCCCCTTCAGCGCCGCGCGCATGAGCTGCTCGTAGGTGATTTTTTTTCCATCCACGTAATCCTGCCGGATGAGTTCCATCGCGCGCGTGAGCGTCTTGATCTGGTCGTAAGGCGAGTCCTTGTCCGCCGCGGGCGCGGCCTCCTGCGCGAGCAGACCCGCCGCCGGAAGGCAGAGCGACACGGCGACGGAGAGGAATCGGGACAGCATCATCCCGCGACCGTAGCACCCGGAGGCGCTTTGAAAAGCAAACCGTGGCACTGCCGTCCCGGCTTTTCCCTCGTCACGCGACATTGCACCGGGAAAACTCCGCAAATGTCCAAGCCGTCCCCATCCGAGCATCTCGCCCGCGCGCGCCGCGTGTTCGACCTCGAACTCGCCGAGGCCCGCCGCGTCGGGGAACGGCTCGACGAATCGTTCGCACGCGCGGTCGAGGCGATCCGCGAGGTCGTGGAAAAGCGCGGCAAGATCGTGGTCGTCGGCGTCGGCAAGTCCGGCCACATCGGCGAAAAAATCGCGGCCACGCTCACCAGCACCGGCGCGCCCGCAGTGATGCTGAACGCGCTCAACGCGCTCCACGGCGACCTCGGCATCGTGTGCGACGGCGACGCCGTCCTCATCCTCAGCAACAGCGGCGAGACCGACGAACTCGTGAACGTCTTCCCCGCCCTCGCGCGGCTCGACGTGCGCATCATCGCCATCACCGGCAAACGCGAATCCTTCCTCGCAAAAAACGCGCACATCCACCTCGACGCATCCGTCGAACGCGAAGCCTGCCCGCTCGAACTCGCGCCCACCGCGAGCACCACCGCGATGCTCATCCTCGGCGACGCGCTCGCGATGACGCTCCTCGAAGCACGCGGCTTCACGCGCGAGGACTTCGCAAAATTTCACCCGAACGGAAAACTCGGACGCACGCTCCTGCTCACCGTGGATCAGATCATGCGCAGCCCCGATCAGATGGCGCTGATCAAGCCCGCGATCATTGTGCGCGAGGTGCTCTTTGAAATGGCACGCCGCCGCGCAGGCTGCGCCGTCGCCCTCGCCGACGACGGCACGCTCGCCGGCATCTTCACGCAGGGCGATTTCGCGCGGCACCTCGAAAAAAATCCGAACCTGCTCGAACTCCCCGTCACGCCATTCCTCACGCGCAAGCCGATCACCATCCGCTCCGGCGCGCTCGCCTACGAAGTCCTCCACATCCTCGAACACCACCGCATTGACGACCTCGTCGTCGTGGACGCGACGAACAAACCCGTCGGCATCGTGGACACGCAGGACCTCGCGCGCTTCCGGCTCGTTTGACCGATCGGTTGACGTTTGGTGTTAAGCGTTTGGTGTTTGAAGTTTGGCCCGCCGCAGGCGCCTCCCAGCAAGCACGCCCGGTTGAAATTCATTGCGCTGCTGCGCGGGGCTTAACGAAAAACGTTCAACGCCAAACTCCAAACACCAAAAGGCGCTCGCGTTGTCGTGACTTTGCTCCACCGAAACTGAAATGCTCCCTGCATGACCCACCTGCTCGACGACCCCGTCTCCGACCCGCTCTCCCTCTACCGCTACCGCGACGGCATCAGCGCCGTGGACTTGCTTGCAGTCGGCATCTCGCACCTCGATTTTTTCACCTGGCTCGCCGACCACCCGAGCACGTTTGCCGCAATCACCGCGCACTTCGGAATCCACCCGCGCCCGACGGACGTGATGCTCACGCTCTTCACCGCTCAGGGACTCGTGCAGCAAAATGGCGGCTGCTTCCACCTCACGCTGCGTGCGCGCGAGCATCTCAACGCCGGCTCACGCTGGAATCTCGCGCCGTATTTTTCCTCGATGAAGGACCGCCAGCCCACGCTCGACATGCTGAAGGTCCTCAAGACCGGCAAGCCCGCAAACTTCGGCAGCTTCGATCCGCAGGCGTGGGCGCAGGCCATGCAGCGGCCCGATTTTGCCGCACAGTTCACCGCAGCGATGGACTGCCGCGGCATCCTGCTCGGCCCCGCGCTCGCAAAGGCGCTCGACCTCTCGCAGCACACCGCGCTGCTCGACATCGCCGGCGGCAGCGGCATCTACGCCTGCGCGCTCGCAGCGAAAAATCCGCATCTGCGCACGACCGTGCTGGAGCGTCCGCCCGTTGATCGCATCGCCACCGAGTGCATCGCGAAGCAGGGCTGCACCGATCGCGTCAGTGTCCACGCCGGAGACATCTTTGCCGATCCGCTGCCCACGGGTTTCGATGTTCACCTGTGGTCAAACGTCCTCCACGACTGGGACGAAGCCGACGTTCGCAGGCTGCTCGCCAAATCCGACGCAGCACTCCCACGCGGCGGCCTCATCGTGATCCACGATGCATTCATCAACGCCGAAAAAACCGGCCCGCTGCACATCGCCGAATATTCCGCGCTGCTGATGAACATCACCGAGGGGAAATGCTATTCCATCGGCGAGTATCGCACCTACTTGAGCGAACTCGGCTTCGACTGGCTGGAGCACAAGCCCACCGCCGTCGGGCGCGGATTCATCGTCGCGCGGAAGCCTTGATTCGTAGCCGGAAGCCGAAGGCGTCGGACCGTTTGAGAATCCGAGGCCGTGACTGGTGATTGGTGAATCATGACCGGTCTCCCGTCCGCAGCATTCGTGAGAGGACGCAACAAATCTGCGCCCATCTGCGCAGTCTGCGGATTTCTCCGCTACACGATCAGCATGCAGTCGCCGTAGCTGTAAAAGCGGTATCGCTCGCGGATCGCCTCAGCGTAGGCGCGCAGCACAAACTCCCGTCCTGCGAGCGCGGAGACGAGCATCAGCAGCGTGCTTTGCGGGAGGTGAAAATTCGTGAGCAGCATGTCCACGGCGCGCGGCGTGTAGGGCGGGCGGATGAAAATGTCCGTGCTGCCCGATGCCGCGCGCAGCGGGCGTCCGATGCTTTCGAGCACACGCGCGGATGTGGTGCCGACGGCGACGATGCGCTTCGCGGCGTTGCACGCCGCGGCGGTTTCTTCGCTCAATGAAAAGCGCTCGGAGTGCATGCGATGGTCGGCGATATCTTCGACGAGGACGGAGCGGAAAGTCCCCACGCCGACGTGCAGCGTCACGAATGCGTGCGGGATTCGCGCGAGGAGTTCGGGCGTGAAGTGCAGGCCCGCGGTCGGCGCGGCCACAGCGCCGGCTTCGCGGGCGAAGACCGTCTGGTAGCGCACGTTGTCCGAAGGCTCAGGCTTGCGCTCGAAGTACGGCGGCAGCGGGATTTCGCCGTGCTTTTCCAAGTCCACCGCGCCGAGGAATTCGATGATGCGCTCGCCTTGCGGCTCGATGCCGCGCACGACACCGGCCACGCCACCGACATGCACGAGCGCACCGATGCGCATCTTGCGCCCGGGCTTCACGAGGCACTTCCACGTGTGCGGGCCGCTGGGCATCGGTTCGAGGAAAAGCAGCTCGATCCTTCCGTCGTCCGAGAATGCCCGCGCGGGGATCACGCGTGTGTCGTTCAGCACCACGAGGTCGCCGCTTTGCAAAAAGGACGGGAAGTCCGCGAACATCCGGTGCTCGATGCGCTGTTCGGCGCGGTGCAGCACCATCATGCGGGATCCATCGCGGCGCTCGGTGGGGTAGCGCGCGATGAGTTCCTCGGGCAGGGTGTAATCGTAATCGGCGGTGCGAAGGCTCACAGGGTGGCGAAGGTTCCGCGTCGCGCGCACGGCGTCCACTTCCGAATGCGTGCAGGAATGAACCGCGAAGCAGCGAAGGAGCGAAGAGAAGATGTGATTGGTGACTGGTGGTTAGTGACTGGCGCGCGCGCTGGTAGCCCGATGCTTGCCAGACATCCCGCCTCCCCCGCCCTGTCTCTTCTTCGCTCCTTCGCTGCTTCGCGGTGAAAATCCTCCCCATATTTCCGAATCGCCCTCCGCATCCCGCCGCTGTATCCGCGGCTCATGCGAATGCTCTCCCTCCTTCTCCTCACCGCAGCCGTGTGCACCGGCGCCGTTACACAGCCGGACCAGATCAAAGTCCCTGCTGGCTTCAAAGTCGAACTCCTTCGCGAAGCCGGGCCGCGCGAAGGCTCTTGGATCTGCATGACGCAGGACGAGCAGGGCCGGCTCTACATTTCGCCGCAGAATGCCATCCCGGAATCCGGCTTCGGCAAGGACAGCAAGTGGGGCGGCATCTGGCGCGTGACGCTGGGGAAGAGTGCTCAGTCCTCAGTGCTCAGTTCTCAGTCGGGGAAAGCTGACGCCACGAATCGAAAACTGAGCACTGAGCACTGGGCACTGAGCACTCCCGCCGAGATGAAATGGGAGCGCGTGCAAGTGCCAGTCGGCGACGCCATGGGCATGCTCTGGGCGTTCGACTCCCTCTACGTCTCCGGCGTGGGCCCGCAGGGGCGCGGCATCTACCGCTGCACTTCCAGCAAGCACGACGGCAACCTCGACACCGCCACGCTTTTCAAGGCCATCCCCGGCGGCGCGGGCGAGCACGGCGCGCACGCCATCGTCCTCGGGCCCGACAAAAAGCTCTACATCGTCAATGGCAACAGCACCGGCATCCTCGACGGCCTCGCGCCCGACTCCCCGTATCGCCATTGGGGCGAGGACGACCTCCTTCCGCGGCTGAAGGACCCCGTCGCCACTTTCTTCGACAAAATCAAGGCCCCCTACGGCTGCGTCTATCGCACCGACGCCGACGGCACGAAGTGGGAACTCTTCGCCGGCGGCTTCCGCAATCCCTACGACATCGCCTTCAACCCCGACGGCGAACTCTTCACCTACGACAGCGACATGGAGTGGGACCGCGGCCTCCCGTGGTATCGCCCCACGCGCATCCTCCACGTCGTCCCCGGCGGCGAATACGGCTTCCGCGAAGGCAGCGCGAAATGGCCCGCGTATTTCCCCGACTCGCTCCCCGCCG
>BJFP01000043.1 GCA_014189875.1 Verrucomicrobiota bacterium
CTCTCAACTGCGATTTTCAGGATCAGTCGAGGAATGAGCAGACGTATTCGCAGATGCCCGCGGCGACCTCGATGTCGAAGCCGCTGTTTGCCGGGACATCGAAGTGCGTGCCCGCGGTATGGCTAGCCGTGTCGCTGCTGCCATCGAGCTTCACACGGCAGTCGCCTGCGGTGATTTCCATGCGCTCGGCCTTGCCGGTGCCGAAGTGGAATTTGCCGGGATAGATCAGCCCGAGCGTCTTCTTTTCCCCGCTGGCAAGGATGATGGTGTGGCTGACGACTTTGCCGTCGAAATAGACGTTGGCCTTGGCGGTTGCGGTGACGTTGGAGAATTGCATCGCGCAACTCGTAGCAGCCGCATCACCGCGGCTCAAGGCTTCGTCTTCTCCAGCTTCACATCCGTGAACACCGCGGTCGCTGTCTGGCCGCGGCTGTGCGAGCACACCGCGAGGCCGATGAATGCCGGGCCTTCGACATTGCTGAGCGTGGCCTGGCCATTTTCCGTCCACGCCTTTCCGTCGGCGGAATCGTAGCACGTCACGGTCGCACCTTTGCGCACGAGCTTCAGCCATGTAGGGACCGGCTTCACCGTCTTTTCCTTCGCGAGCGTGGGCTTGCCGTTTTCCGCGCGGCTGAGGAACTGGATCTTGTTTCCCGAATAGGCAAATGCGCCGACGTGGCTGGCGTCCTTTGCGAAGTCGGCGCGGATCATCACGCCGATTTTTGCCTGCGAATATTGCGGCTGCACACTCGAGACGCAGGCGACGAGTTCGCAGTCGCCCGCCACCGGCTGCCAGACGAATTGAAACGCATCCGCAGTGGCCGAAATGTCTGCCCCTGCGCCTTTCACCGTGAGTTTTCCATCGGCTTCGCTGAGCTGCACGCTGCCCGCCGCGCCGGTGTCGCCGACGGGGCCGGTGAGAAAATCCGACGTGAGCGAGAAGCGCATCGCGACGCTCACCGCCGGGTCGTAGGCGGGCTTGTTCTGCTCCGCCGCGGTGCCGAGCACGATCTCGTGGATGCGCGCCGTTTTTTCCGCGGCCTTGCGCGTTTCCTTTGTGATCAGGATGCGCACCTGCTTCGCGGTGAACGGCGCGACGACGCGGTCCACGATCGCGCTGCGGTTGTCCGCGACGGTGTCCACGTCGGTCCAGGTGGCGCCGTCGTCGCTGCGCTGGAGCTTGAAGCCGTTCAGATTCTGCTCCGTCTTTCCGTCGGTGATCGAGGAGGTCGTGAGCGCCCAGCGGGAAATGTTGCGCGCCGTGCCGAGATCGAGCGCGAGCCATTTTTCCGCTTCGCCGCCTGCGCTCCAGCGCGTGCCGGGGTCGCCGTCCACGGCCTTCTGCGGGCCCTCGTTGTTGTTCGATCCGCTCGCGCGGGCCTTCGCCTTGAATGCGAAATTGCTCTTGTGTTTCTCCGCGTGGATCGTGTCCACGCGCTTCTGTGCGTCGGCGATGAGCGTGTTTGTCTGCGCGAGCAGCTTGCTGTTTTTCGGCAGCTTGCCCGGCAGCGCGTGCAGTGCGGCGAGGGCCTGGATCTGCTCGCGCTCGTTGCGCGCATGTTTCCATGCGTCTGCCGCCAGGTGGAAGGTGATGAAGTCGCGCTCGTGCGCCTTGCCGAGCTGCCGGTAGTCCGCGAGCCACGCGAACGCCGGCTCGGGGCTCAGAGTCGAGAACTTGCTGAAGAGCGGCCCCGCATTCTCGACGCTGCCCAGCTCGTAGTTTCGGAGCGCTAGGAACAGCGTGCCGAGAGCCTGGTAGTTCGTCGCGCTGAACCCGCCGGCCTCGGCCACGGGAATCGCGTCGCTGCCCGCGAGCTTCGGGCGGATGTGTGTGGTGAAGAATTTCCCCGCCTCCGTGCCGTTTGCCGGGAGCCTGCCGAGGATCTGCGCCGCAACTTCGCCGCCTTCCGAAAACTGCGCGGCGAGCGCCCCGTGAATGAGCGCCCAGTCGGACTCCTTCGAGCCGGCGGAACTTTTCCCCGCGAGCGTGGCAAAGGCCGCCTTCGCCTCGGGCCACTTGGCATCAAGCAGGAGCTGCTTCGCCGCGGGCCAGCCTTCGCCAAATGCTTCGATAGTCGCCGGGCCCTCCTGCGGCTTCTCGCCTTCGCGGAAAAGAAAATAGCCGCCGACGCCGAGACCCGCCAGGAGCATCAGGAAGATCACCATCGTGATCCAGTTCATCATCTTCTTGTTGCGCGCATCCTCGAGCACGAGCCGGGACCTCGCGGGCGCGCCGCCGCCCTTCTTGTTGCGTGCGATCACTTCATCGCGCGCATACTGGAGCTGCTGTATGAACTCGTCGTAGCTCGCGGGCCGGTCCTCGCGGTTCTTCGCGAGCGTGCGGTTGAGCAGGTAGGCCGTGGCGTTCGACACGTTGGGCGCGTACGTCTGAATGCTCACCGCCTGCGTGCGCAGGTGCTTCAGCGCGATGCGCGACGCGTCCTCGGCCACGAAGGGTGCGCGTCCCGCGATGGCGTGAAAAAGCGTCGCGCCGAGCGAGTAGATGTCGCTGCGAAAATCCTCCTGCTCGCGGTTCAGGCGCTCGGGCGGGAGGTAGTACGGCGTGCCCCAGATGTCGCCCGTCTGCTCGGCCTCCTGCTCGTGAAAAACTGCGAGGCCGAAGTCCACGACCTTCGCGGCGCCGTCCTTCGCGAAGAGGATGTTGCCCGGCTTCACGTCGCGGTGGATCAGGCCGTTTTCAAATCCCGCCTTCAGTCCCTGCGCGACCTGGATGCCGACCTCGAGCACGCGCACCTCGGGCACGCGCCCGATTTTTTCCATGAGATCGTCGAGCGTCCCGCCGTCCACGAGTTCCATCGCGAGGTACAGGCGATCCGCGACAGCGCCGAACGAAAACACGCGCACGACATTCGGGTGGTTGATCGAAGCCGTGATTTTCGCCTCGTGCTCAAACAGGTTCACAAATTCCTGATCGTTTGCGTGTTCCATCCGCAGGACTTTTAGTGCCACCTGCCGGTCCAGGTTCTGATCCGTCGCGCGATAGACCGTGCCCTGTCCGCCCTGTCCGAGCACCGAGATCAACTCGTAGTTTGCGAACTGCCGGTGGACATGGATCTGCTCGCCGCACACCGGGCACGTCCTCTCTGCAAGAAGCGGCGCGCCGGTGATGTCCAGCATCGATCCGCATGAGGTGCAGGGTTCGGTTTGTTCTTCGATCATGGGGCGGGCGGAGTGCAATGAAGCAGGTGATTGGCCGGGAGGGAAGCGTGGCCGACAGCGTGGCGAAAATATATTCGGCCTGCGGATGACAAGGTGAAGGACGGAGCGACGCACCATGTCACCCCATCACCTTGTCATCGCGTTTCACCCTCGACGCCGGCCCGCGCATTCTGGCATTCGCATCGGCCCCATGCCCAACGAACCCCAGCAGCTCCGCGACCTCTCCCCACAACAGCTCAAGAGCGGCCTCGCCGCGTGGCTCGGCTGGCTTTTCGACGGGCTGGACATGCACATCTTCACGCTCGTTGCCGTCACGTTCGTCGCGATCCTTGTGAACGGCGACACGTTCCGCTCGGAGTTTTCCACGGCGGACAAGAATGGCGACGGCTTCCTCGACGCGAGCGAGTGGGCGGTGAAGGAACTGCCTGCGGATTTTGAAAAGGCCGACAAGAACCGCGACGGCCGCATCAGTAACGAGGAATTCCTGGTGCATTCCGCGCAGCAGCACAAGGGCGACGACATGGTCAAAAAGCGCGCCTCGTGGATTCAGGCTGCGTTCCTCATCGGCTGGGCGCTCGGCGGCGCATTCTTCGGCAGGCTCGGCGATCTCATCGGGCGCAGCCGCTCGCTCTCCCTCACCGTGCTCACGTATGCGGCGTTCACCGGCCTCTCGTTTTTTGCGGAGACGTGGTGGCAGCTCATGATCTTCCGCTTCCTCGCCGCGCTCGGCATCGGCGGCGAATGGGCCGTCGGCTCCACGCTGCTCTCCGAGACGTGGCCGAAAAAATGGCGCCCGTGGACCGCCGCCGTCCTCCAGACCGGCGTGAATCTCGGCGTGCTCGTCGCGTGCGTCGCGGGGATACTGCTCGCAGGCAAACATCCGCGCTGGATTTTTCTCGTTGGCGTCGCGCCCGCGTTCCTCGTCTTCTACATCCGCCGCCACGTCCCCGAGCCCGAGACCTGGGCCGCCGAACATGCGCATACACCCAAGCCAAGCGTGATGGATCTTTTCCGCGGGGCCGCGCTCCGCACCACGCTGGTCTGCGTCGGCATCTGCGCGTTCTCGCTGACTGCGTGGTGGGCGTTCATGTTCTGGCAGACGCAGCACGTCAGCTCGCTCGCGAAGTCCGTGGCGATGTCACCCACCGATTCCGACAAGCTCGTGAACACGACCTTCGGCCTCGTCATCGGAATCAGCATCATCGGCAACTTCGTCTCCGGCTGGCTTGCCCGCTGCATCGGCTACAAGGGCGCGTTGCTGATCATGTTTGGCGGCTTCTTCGTCACGATGACAGCCGCCTTCATGCCGGAGCATTCCATCGCCGCAATGACACGCTTCTGGCTCCCCGCCGTCGGATTCTGGAGCGGCGTCTTCGGCCTTTTTACGATGCTGCTGCCGCCGCTTTTCCCCGTCTTGCTGCGCACGACTGGCGCGGGATTCTGCTACAATATCGGACGCATCGCCGCCGCCGCCGGGACCATCTTCGCCGCGCAAATCACGCAGGGTGGCAACTTCCGCCAGACGCTCCTCTACGACGGCTTCCTCTTCATCCCGGCGATGCTTCTCACATTGCTCCTTCCTCCCCAGCCGGACGAAGACTGACCCATGCGCCTGCTCTTCATCTCGCACGTTTTTCCCGACGGGAACGACTCGTGGAGCGGCCTCGAAAATGTCGCGCTGCTCCAGGCGCTCGCTGACCGGTGGCAGACCCGCGTCATCGTCCTGCGACACACGGCAGGCTGCCACCCGCGGGCGTCGGATGTCGCGTTCCGCCCGGAATTCATCACGGTGCCAAAGCCGATTTTCCTCGGCACCGCCTGGTATCTCCGCCGCGCCGCGAACGCGCTGCGCAAGCCGCTCGACCGCCTGCGGCGCGACTGGCACTTCGACGCCGTGCTCACGGCCTCGTTGCTGCCGGGCGCCTGCGCCGCCGCGCGTCTTGCGGAGGAATTCCAGTTCCGCTTCGTCGCACTGTCCGTGCGGGACGACGCGGAGCCGCGCCTCGGCGAATCAGGCGTACGGAAAATCGTCGCGGCGAGCCTCGCGCGTGCCGCCGGAGTGGTCACTGACAGTTCCGCGATTTCCGCGCTGCTCTCGGAGACCGGCTTCCGCAAGGACCGCATGACCCTCATCTCGAATCAGGAGACCGCCGCCGAATCGTGCCACCGCCTGCTGCTGCCCGTGCGCGGCTGAGCGGTCTCTCGGTCGTGGATTGATGGCTGTTGGATGAAGTGCTCAGTGCTCAGAACGGACTCACGGACCGACTCCACTGAGCACCGAGCACTGAGCACTGAGAACTGAGCACTGAGAACTGAGCACTGAGAACTGAGAACTGAGCACTGAGAACTGAGCACTGAGAACTGAGCACTTTTGGCCGCCATCAATTCACGGCTGACAGCGCACTATCGCCCGCGGCGCGACTGCGCGATCGCGGTGCGCACCATCAGCATCTCGCCGATGTTTTCCATCGTGAAAAGGCCGACGAGCCTGCCTTCCTCGTCCGTCACCGGCAGCACGCTTGTGCCGCTCTGCTGCATCAGCCGGAAGCCCTCATCAAACGGCGTGCGCGGATGCACAATCGGAAAACCTTCTCGCATCACCCCGAGCACCGAGCCCTCGGGCCCGGACTCGCGCAGCGCCGAGACGAGTTCGCTGCGCGTGAAAATCCCGCGCAGCGTGCCATCGGGATCGATCACGGGGAACTCGTGCTGCGAGCTGTGCAGCAGCATTTCCGACGCCTCGCCGAGGCTCGCATTCCGCGGCAGCGAGCGGAAGTCCGTGACCATCGCCGCTGCGACGGACAGCCCGCGCGTGACGGACTGGAGCTGCACCGCGCCCGCCTCATTCGCCGCCGCCATGAAGACGAAAAACGCGACGACGATCAGCATCGGGTTCGGCTCGATCACATGCGCGCGGATGCTCATGCCGAACACGCCGAGGAGGCCGAGCGCGACCGCAAGCGCCTGCCCGATGTGCGCGGCGATGCGCGTCGCCCGCCCGTGGTCGAGCCGCATGGCAAGCAGCGCCCGCAGCACACGGCCGCCGTCCATCGGAAACGCGGGGATGAGATTGAAGCCGAGCAGCACCGCATTGATCCACATCACCTCAAAGGCGAGCGTGCCGAGCGTCCCCATGTGCTCCGGCGACGCGAGGCGCCCTGAGATTGCGAGCACCGCCCAGAGCACCCCTGCGATGATGACATTCACTGCGGGCCCCGCGAGCGCGATGAAGATTTCCTGGCGTGGATTCTCCGGCATCCGCTCGATGCGCGCGACGCCGCCGAATGGAAACAGCGTGATGTCCGGCGTGCGAATCCCGCACCGGCGCGCGGCAAACGCGTGGCCGAACTCGTGCAGCAGCACGCATGAAAACACGATGCACACGAGAAGCATGAGCTTCAGCGCCTCGCCTGCGCCCGCGGTCTGGTAGCCCGCGAACCCGAGGTACGCGAGCAGCAGGAAAAAGGTGAGATGGATCCGGACTTCGATTCCGGCGATACGGCCCAAACGGATTGCCCAGCGCATTGTCCCCCTTCCGTCGCCTACCCGTCGGCGGAAGTCAACCCGGCCCGGCATCCATGTTCCTCGCACCAGTCCCTGACTCTTTGGAACGTGGCGCGCGTCCGAAGACAGGCTGAATAGCGTGATTGATACGCCTGCCGGATGCTCCTGCGCCGTGGTTGCGCGCGGGGTGCTACTTGACCTCGAAGATCGCCTCGGCTTCGACCGCCGCACCGGTCGGGAGTTGTGCAAAGCCGAGGGCGCTGCGGGCGTGGAAGCCGTCGCCTTCCCTGCCGAAGATTTCGTGCTGCAGGTCGGAGGCTCCGTTGATCACGCGTTGCTGTTCGTTGAATTCGAGCGTGGAGTTCACGCAGCCGAGGACTTCGATGACGCGCAGGCCGTCGAGCGTGCTGTGCGTGTCCCAGACTGAGCGGAGGATTTTTTCGCGCAGTTTTTCGCGGCGGCGTAGCCTTCGGCAAGGTCGGCGCCGAGTTTGCCCTTGAGGTCGCTCACATGGCCGGAGGTGAGGAGCTGCGAGCCGCTGCGGTTGCAGAGGTTCAGGTAGCCGGGTGCGATCTTCTGGAATTTGGGGCCGAGGCTTTCTGCTTTTTGCTGGGGAGTCACAGGGAGTGTCGTGTCGTGGAAGCCATGTGCGAAGCGGGGAGTCGAGAAAATCAGCGCTGCGGATGGCGCGCTGCTCCTGTGGCAGTCCGGTTGATCGTCAAAGAATGCGGAGAGCGAGGGCCATCCGCCTTGTCGCCCCTTTCTGCCCAAGAAGCGAATGACGAGTAGGCTACTGTTTCATCAATTCCTGCACGTCGCGCATCTGCCCGGCGTAGGCGGAGACGATGCGCCAGCCGATGTAGCAGATGACGCCGATGTAAATCAGCCGGGGCCCCCATTCGGAGATGGTCTCCAGACGGCGCATGGCTGCGGTGCGGCAGTCTTCCCCGAGGCGCTGAAGCTCGTGATCGAGTTCGCCGGTTTGCTCACCGACTGCGAAGGCGCGGATGAATAATGCGGGAAATGCGCGCGTCTTTTCCAATGCAGGGCCGACCTGCCCGCCTGCACGGACAGCGGGCATCGCGCTGGTGACGGCTTCGCGGAGGATCGCGCTGCCGCTCGCGGCGCCAGACATTTCCAGGCCGGTGAGGATGTTCACACCGGCATCGAGCTGCATGTGGTAGGCGGAGCAGAACCGTGCGAGCGCGAAGTCCCGGCGCAGCTTTCCGAACACCGGCACGGCGCGCAGCAGGCGGTCGGGTGCCGCGCCATTTTCCGCGGCGCTGAGGAGTAGGCCGAGGATCGCGCCGATGGTGAAAATGCACAGCCAGAGTCCGCCGATGGCGAGGACCGCAGCTTTCAGAAACGGGAGAAAGCCGCCATTTTCCGAGAAGACCATCGGCAGCGGGAGGATGAGCAGCGCGAAATGGATGACGAAGACCGGGTAGGCGAGCCGGGCGCGGATGCGCGCGCGCGCGCCGGCGATGGCGGCGTGGTATTGCGAGGCGTGTTCGAGACCGGTGTCGAGCCGGCCCGCGCGGTCGGTGGCGGTGAGGACGCACGCTTCCAGCGGCGAGATGAGCGGCGAGCCGGCGACAAGCGAGTCGCCGACGGATGCGCCGCGATCGAGCGCGTCGCGGATGCGCAGCAGCGATGAGCGGACCTGTCCGTGGCTGAGCTGCGCGAGGGTGGCGATGGCTTTCGGAAAAGGCGTGCCGGCGCGCACAAGACGGCTGAGTTCGTCAAAGAGGCGGGCCTTTTCGCTGGGGTGCATCGCGCGACGATGCGCGGTTGGCGGCGCAAGGCAAGCGGCGGCGGGCCAGTGCTCAGTGCTCAGTGCTCAGTGCTCAGTGCTCAGTGCTCAGTTCTCAGTTCCCAGTGCTCAGTTCTCAGTTCTCAGTAGTCGTGCAGTCCGAGTCTGAGCACTGAGAACTGAGAACTGAGCACTTTTCCCTCCACGCGGCTCTCCGGGCAAACTCAGTCCACCCCGGGGCAACTCTCGGGTTGCGCGGCGGCGGGGATTTGCGAAGGTGCAAGCCCATTTCATGTTGGATTTGCCGAGACAGAAAAAGCGCTGGTTCCTCCGGTGGTGGTTCACCATTCCGTTCTGCACGCTGCTGATCATCGCGATCGTGGCCACCGTGATTTTTTACAAGGTGAAGTGGGAATACGAGGCGCAGGCGCGGCAGTTCGACTACACGCGGCTGACTGCGATGGAGTCCGCGAGCGTCGTGCTGGACCGGCGCGGTGCGCTGCTTGGCAAGATTTTCACACAGAACCGCGACCAGGTGGATCTCACGCATCTCGCGCTGACGCTGCGGGAGGCGGTGATCTCGGCGGAGGACGCGCGCTTCTACGAGCACACGGGCGTGGACGTGAAGGGCGTGGTGCGCGCGGTGTATGAAAACTGGCGCTCCGGCAGGGACAAGCAGGGCGCTAGCACGCTCACGCAGCAGCTCGCGCGAAACACTTTCCCCGAGCAGCTCCCGCCGAATGACCGCTCGAAGGAGCGCAAGCTGCGCGAGATGTTCGTGGCGCGGGAGATCGAGAAGCATTGCTCGAAGGATCATATCCTCGAGCTTTACCTGAACCGCGTTTATTTCGGGAACGGCTTCTTCGGCGCGCAGTCGGCGGCGAAGGGTTACTTCGGAAAAAATGCGTCGGAGGTGGATTTCGGCGAGGCGGCGATGCTGTGCGGATTGTTGCGCAGCCCGGACAAGCTTTCACCTTGGCGGAATTACAGCGCGTGCATCGAGGAGCGGAACCGCGTCCTGAACCGCATGCTGGATCTGAAGCGGATCACGCGGGAGCAGTACGACATTGCGTTCAAGACGGAGCCGGTGCTGAAGAACAAGCATCCGGTGCATCAGGAAAATTATCCCGCCGACCTCGTGTACCAGCAGGTGCTGAAAATCGTGGGCCGCGACCGTGCGACGAGCGAGGGGCTGCGCATTTTCACGACGATTGATTCCGCGCTGCAAAAAAAGGCGGAGGAGTCGCTGCGCGCGGAGCTGAATTCCGTCGAGCAGCGTCCCGATTTCCAGCCGCAGGATCCGAATGCAAAGCGGCAGACGCTCGCGGATTACACGCGCATCTACGAGGCGGCGAACAAGCAGCCGCTCGACGCCGAGGCCAAGCGCATCAACCCTGAATACCTGCAAGGCGCGGTGGTCATGCTCGAAAACAAGACCGGCGGCATCCTCGCGATGGTCGGCGGGCGCGACTTTGCGCACAGCGAGCTGAACCGCACGCGGCAGGTGCAGCTCCCGCCCGGCACCGCATTCAAACCGCTCGTGTATGCGGCGGCGTTTGAGAAGGGGATGTTCCCCGGCACGACGATCGAGGATGCCGTGATGGACAATACGAAGGTGATGATCGGCGGCACGACGGGAATCCTCGGCGAGTGGGGGCCGGAGCGTGCGGACAACCGTTTCGAGGGAACGATCTCGGCGCGCACCGCGCTCGTGAAATCCAAGAACGCCGCAACCGTGCGGCTCGGGATGGCAACCGGCATAAATGACGTATTGGAACTCGTGGAGAATGCGGGAATTTCCAGCGACCTCGCTCGTTTCCCCCGCACATATCTCGGCGGCAGCGAAGTCGGGCCGATGGAACTCACGCTCGCGTACACCATGTTTGCAAACGGCGGCATGAGGCCCGCGAACACGTTCATCATCCGGCGCATCGAGGACAAGTTGGGCAACGTCATCTACGAGGAAAAGCCGGAGAGCGTCCGCGTGATCAAGGAGACTACGGCATACGAAATCCACACCTGTCTCGCGCAGGTGCTCGAGCCGGAAGGCACGGCGGAGCGCGCGACGTCGGAACTCGGTCTGAAGCGTTACCCGCTCGGCGGAAAGACGGGGACAGGTTACAATTTTACGGATGCGTGGTTCGTCGGATACAGCAGCGCGGTGACGTGTGGCGTGTGGATCGGATTCGACCAGCAGCGCGGAAAATCGCGTGCGAGCATCTATCGCGGCGCGTTCGGAAAGGACATCGCGCTGCCCGTGTGGGCGGAGAACATGAAGGCATCCTTCGACGCGTATAAGCCCGTGGAATTTGTGCAGCCGAAGGGAATCATCCGCGTGGAGATTTGTCGCGCGAGCGGCGGGCTCGCCACGGCGAAGTGCCTCGAAGGTGGCGTGCGCACGACGTATCAGGAAATCTGCACCGAGGCGCAGGCCCCGAAGGATCCGTGTCCAGTCCATAGCGGATTCGGGCCGGTCGCAAATTTCGGCAAACCCTCAGCCGACGGTGTGCCGCGTGCGCGTGTCGCAGAGCAGCAGACGCTGAAGACGATCGCCCTAGCCGGGCCCACGGTGATCGGGAATGATCCGTATGGCTCGCACCTCGCGCTCGAGAGGCAGTTGCAGCTCGCCGGAGTGGGGAATTCGCAGGCACCCATCAGCTCGACCGGGGACATCCCCGTGAGCGATGGGAGCGCACCGGGACCGAGCATTCCTGCGCCGCGTCCGATCGTGATTCCGCCTGCACCAAACTCCGACGTGAAACTCGATCCGCCGGAGCCGCTGAAATTCAATTAGGCCGCGCTGCTCACGGATCGGTGGGATTTGTAGCCCACGTTCCGTCGCGAAGTTCGGGCGTCGTGCCGTCCGATGGGAACGTCGCCTTGACGGCTTTGCGCAGCGCTCCAGCACCCACTCGGCGTCCGCGGCTTCCATGCTGTCGGTGTGCTTCACGTCTGGATTCTTCGATGCGAGCCAGCTCAGCGTGCCTCCGAATTGTCCCGGCGTGAGGCTGAAGATTTCCGGCTCCTCCTGTATGCGGTCGCAGCTCGCGGGATTGTTCTCCATTTTCCAGGAGCCGGGATCGTCGTGACCATTTGTGCCGATCGAGTTCGGCTCGTTGTAGTGATAGGGCGGGCCGATGCCGACGGCGAGGTAGCCGTCGAGACGGAACGCCTGTGGCAGGCTTACCGCAGACGGAATCGTCTGCCGGAAAAGCTGCGCGTTTGCGAGGATACCCGTGCTGTTCGGATACAGCCCGGTGAGCATGGAGTTCCGGCTCAGCCCTCACAGCGGGAACTGGCAATACGCACGATCGAAGCGCACACCGCGTGCGGCAAGGCGATCGATGTTCGGCGTTTTCACGAGCGGATGCCCGTATGCGCCGATGTCGGCGTTCAGATCGTCGGCGATGATGAAGAAGACGTTCGGCTTTTTCGCCGCGGCATCGGCGAATGATGAATGCGGGATGACGAATGACGAAAGGAGCAGCGCGAATGCGACGAGGGTGGGGGAGGTGTGAATCGGAAAAATGGGTGTCAGTTTTGTGCCGCTCCGTCGCTACCAGAAACTCGGATCAGGATTCCACCCTTGCGGCAGCGGCGTGATGTCCACGAGGCTTGATCCAACCGGGTGCTTTTCGTCGCGCGAGAGTTCGACGACGACGATCTCGCCGGTCTTGATGCCGTCCTTGCGTTTGTAGGTGAGCAGCAGGTGCCGGTGCCGCGGCTTCGGGCCGTGGGGCGGCGGTGACAGCAGGCGCAGCGTGCGGATGGGCTGCGGGTAGCGTTGGAAAAGCTCGATGTCGGTGAGCACGACCTGGTCGGCGTAGCGGTCGAGCTGGCGGACTGCGCCGAGGCAGTTTGCCATCGTGGGCCAGCCGGGCGCCTCGTAGCCGCGCGTGTGGACGGCGGCCATTCCGCCGAGAGTGATGAAGGCATTCGTCGCACCGAGCAGCGCGCCGACGGGCACGGCGAGGCGCACTTTTCCGAGCGCCTCGATGCCGAAAAATGCGAGCGCCGCGTGCAGTGCGAAGGTGCCGAAAAAATATTGCGGCCCCGGCGGGATGCGCAGCGCGGTGAAGATGATGAACTGCACGACGAGGCACGCGATGAGCAGGACGGGAAAAAGATCGCGCGTGGCGACGGCGACACCGGCGCGGAGTGTGCGCACGACCGGCGCGATGCGCGTGGCTGCTGCGGCGATTCCGATCCAGAGGATCGGGTAGATGAGGCGCGAGGCCCACATCGCGGATTCGATGAGCCATGCAGGGCCGTCGGGTCGCGCGACGCTGCGGGCGTAGTCGAATCCCGTGAGAAGATTTCCGCCGAGGAAGGGCGCGAGCATCGAGAGCCAGCGCGCATTCTTCACCGGATATTGGAGATTCACCGCGCCGTGCGTGAGCTTCCACCAGACCACGCCGGCGACCGCGCCGATGTAGAGGAAGTGCAGGATGAAAAGCACCGCGCCGATACGCCACATTGCGATTTTGTCCGCACGGAAATCCGCGCGGTGCCGCCACAGCAAATATGCGCCGACGGGCAGCGCGAGCGGGAGCGCCTGCGGGTGGTTGATCGGCAGCAGCACCGTGCAGACGGCGCACAGCCGCAGGGACCACGGGCGCTTCGTCTGCAAGAAATCCGCGAGCGCCGCGAGGCACAGTGCGCCGAGCGGGATGGTGAAGCTCGCGTCCCACAGGATGCGGTGGAATGCGACGATGTTGGGTGCGGCGAGAATCACCGCGGCGAACCACGCGCGAAGGCCGAGTGAGCGTGCCAGCCAGATCAGACCGATGCCGGTGAGCCCCGCGCAGAGCAGCCCGCGCAAGACGACGAGCGAGAACGGATCGTGCGTGATGCCGAGGAGCAACTGGTAGGTCTGCGTGGGCACGGGGCCGTAGGGCACGCCGAAATTTCCAAACAGCCCGGTGTGCGCGGGCATGTGATCCTGGTTGAAATAAAACGCGTTTGCGATCAGCCGCGGCTCGTCAATGAGCCACGAGACATCGCCGGGCCAGAGCACGACGGGGAGCAGCGTGGCGAGCGCGAGGAGCCAGGGCAGGAGTGAGCGTCGGGGCTGGTGGATGATGCGCGCAGCCTGCGGGAAACGCCGCGCGGGAAGCAAGAGGAGGCCGCCATATTTCTGCACCCAGCGCACGGTGTTTCGAACAGCCCGCGCTTTCACAAGCGCGGCTACATGGTTGCGCGGTTCGCGATGCGCTGTGACGCTTCCTCGCCCGCCTGCAAAATGATGCCGAGACTCGTCATGAACATTTTTTCCCCCGCGGCGCTCGCCATCGCGGCCTGCGCGTTCGCCTCGTGCTCCGCGCCCCGCGCGATTGTGCGTCCCGCGCTCGGCGCGAAGACTTGGACGAGCACCGATGGCAAGCAGATGCCGTGGCGCGAATGGCGCGTGCCGGACAGAGTGAAACCGCGCTGCATGATCATCGCGGTGCACGGGCTCAGCGGTGCCGCGGAGGACTTCCATCTTCTCGGCGAACGGCTGTCGCCACACGGCATCGCGGTGGTCGCGTATGAATTGCGCGGGCAGGGAAATGATCCCGATCTCGCGCGACGTGGCGACATTGATCACCCGCGGACGTGGCTGCGTGACATCGCGGCGTTTCACACACTTGTGAGCGAACGGCATCCCGGCCTTCCGATCCTCTGGTACGGCGAGAGCCTGGGCTCGCTGATCGCATTGCATGCGGCGGCAAAAAGCGATCCTTGTGCGAGGCCTGGCGGACTCATCCTCGCGACGCCGATCGGCGGATTGCGGGTGCATGTGAGCAGCCTCAGCCGCGCGTTCCTGCGCGCCGTGTCGCATGTGCTGCCGACGTATCGCGTGAAACTCGGCAACCTCGCCGGGATGGACGAAAGCAAAATCCGCGTGACCAGCACGAGCACACACGGCGGGCAGATGGCGAGGACGCCGCACCATGTGCCCGCTTTCACGCTGCGGCTGCTGCGCGGGGTGGATGATTTGCTGCGGGCAAATCGAGATGCCGCGGGAAGGATTGCGATTCCGGTGCTCATGCTCGCCTCGCCGCACGACGTGGTGTCGTCGCCGTCACAAGTGGAGGCGTTGTTTCATCAAGTCGGCAGCAATGACAAACGGCTGCTGTGGTATCCGCGGAGCCATCATCTGCTGCTGCACGACGTGCAGCACGCGGAGGTGCTGCGTGATGTCGCGCAGTGGGTGAAGCGGCGCGAGTGATGCCATCTTTCAGCGATACGGGGACTCGTGAGAGCGTGCGTGGGCTGCGGTGCAGGCGAAATGCACAGGCACTGTCCCGCCGCGTCGCAAAAAGTGTAAAGCGCGTGTAAAAATCATACACCCCTTCGCGCATCCCGCCCATGCTCCGCTCATCCGCCATGAATCCCGCTTCAGCCACCGAGCGCCCGCGTCTCCTCGTGATTGACGACGATCGCAAGCTCTGCCGACTCATCGGCGACTACCTCACGCCGCTCGGCTACGCGGTCACCGCCGTGCACACGGGGCCGGAGGGTGTGGAAATGGCGACCGGGGAGCAATGGCACGCGGTGATTCTCGATTTGATGCTGCCGGGCATGGATGGCTTCGAGGTGCTGAAGGCGATCCGCCGCACTTGCGATGTGCCCGTGCTCATGCTCACGGCGCGTGGCGACGAGGCGGACCGGATCGTCGGCCTCGAGATCGGCGCGGACGATTATCTGCCGAAGACTTTTTCCTCGCGCGAACTTCTCGCGCGCCTGCGTGCTGTCACCCGCCGCACTCGGAGCGGGAAAAAGGCGGACGAGGAGGAGACGGAGGTCGTCGTCGGCGACATCCGCATCAACACCGGCGCGCACACCGTCGTCGTCGGCGATGAACCGCTCGTGCTCACGCCGGTCGAATACGATCTGCTGCTCGCGCTCGCCCGCGCGCGGGGCCGTGTGCGTTCGCGCGAGGCGCTCATCGAGAATCTCCGCGACCGGAGCTACGACGTGTTCGACAGATCGATCGATGTCCACATTTCCGCGCTGCGAAAAAAACTTGGCGACGATGCGAAGAACCCGCGCATCATCCGCACCGTGCGCGTCGCCGGCTACATGATGGTGAACCCCGACGACGATGCCCGCTGACACCGCGCCAGCTTCTGTGCGGGCGAAGGCCGTGCGCGTCCCATTTCCGCTGCCGGCGAAAATCGCCGTGTGCTTTTTGCTGAACCTCATCCTGCTCGCTGGCGTGGCCGTGTATGTCGCGCGCGGGCAGTTCCGCTTCGGGCTCGACTCGCTGCTCACGGGCAGCTCCGGGCAGCGCGTGCAGGGAATGGCGACGCTCATCGTGTCCGAGCTTCATGCGAGCAAGCGCGCCGAATGGTCTGCAATCCTGAAACGCCACGCGGAAGCGAACCACATCCAGATCGCCGCGATGCAAAATGACGGCGTGCGAATCGCCGGGACGATCACGGATCCGCCGCTGGCGGTGCTGAAGAAGCTCGCGGAGGGCAGCGTGGATCCGCGTCCGCGTCCGCAGCCGCCGCGTCCGCCACGCGAGGAAGGGCGCGGGGATTTTCCTCCGGGAGGGCCTCGTGGCGCTCCTCCTCGCGGGGATGACTTGCGCGATTTTCCGCCCGGCGATCCGCAGCGGCGACTCCAGCCGCGGTCGGAGGAGGGCGGCGACTTTCCGCCACGGCGTGATTTTTCCGACGGACGGTCTCCGCGTGCCGACGCTCCACCGCCGCGTTCCGAGGACGGGCCGCCATTTCGCGAAGGCCGCGAAAACAGGCCGCCGTTGCAGGACGGTATGCCGCGCGACGGCCAGTCCGTGCTGCCGGGCGGCGGGCCGAGCGGCTACAGGAAATTCATCACCCGTGCGGGAGAGCCGCCGATGTACTGGATCGGCATCCGCACGCCGCTGCTTGAGGATGACGGACGTTTCGGGCCGCCCTCGACACTGCTGCTCGCGCTGCCGAGGCTCGGGGCCGGCGGTCTGCTGTTCGACGTCACTCCGTGGCTGTGGACCGGCGCGGGCGTGCTCGCGTGCTCGGTGCTGCTGTGGCTGCCGCTCATGCGCGGCATCACGCGCAGCGTGCGGCAGATGACGGGCGCGGCCGGGCACATGGCGCAGGGGCAATTCGGTGTCCGCGTCGGCACGCTCCGTCGCGATGAACTCGGACAGCTCGGTGAATCGCTGAACCACATGGCCGGCCGACTCGGCGAATACGTCACTGGGCAAAAGCGCTTCCTCGGCGACATCGCGCACGAGCTGTGTTCGCCGCTCGCGCGGATGGAGATGGCGCTGGGCGTTCTCGAGCAGCAGGCGAATGAAAAGCAGCAGGGCTACGTGACTGATGTGCGCGAGGAAGTCCGCCAGATGTCGTCGCTCGTGAATGAGCTGCTCTCATTTTCAAAGGCCGGCCTGCGCGCGAAGGATATCGAGCTGCGCCCCGTGCCGCTTGCCGAGCTTTGCGAGAAGGCCGTCGCACGCGAGGCGCAGGGAAAGACGGACATTGCCGTGAAAGTGGACGCCGCGCTGAAAGTTCTCGCCGATCCCGATCTGCTTGCACGTGCGATCGGCAACATCTTGCGCAACGCCGTGCGCTACGCATGCGACGCCGGGCCGATCGTGCTGGGCGCGACCGTTCGCGGCGCGGATGTGATCCTCGCGATCACCGACAGCGGTCCGGGCGTCGAGCCCGAGACGCTGCACCGGCTCTTCGATCCGTTCTACCGTCCCGAGACGGCGCGCACGCGCGAAGGCGGCGGAGCGGGCCTCGGCCTCGCGATCGTGAAGAGCTGCATCGAGGCCTGCGGCGGAACCGTCGCCGTGAAAAATGCCAAGCCCGGACTCGAAGTGACGATGACTCTGCGTCGCGCAAATTAAGCCGCGCGAAAAGTCCTGCGCGCTACTTCGTGCTCGCGATGAGGTCCGCGAACTGCCGGAAAAAATACGTCGCGTCGTTCGGGCCCGGCGCGGCTTCGGGGTGATACTGCACGCTGAAGACCGGCTTGTCCTTGCAAGCGAGTCCCTCGACGGTCTGGTCGTTGAGGTTGATGTGCGTGACTTCGACATTCGAGGGCAGCGATTCCGCATCCACCGCAAAGCCGTGATTTTGCGAGGTGATCGTGACCTTGCCCGTGCGCAGATCCTTCACCGGCTGGTTGCCGCCGCGGTGTCCGAACTTCAGCTTGAAAGTTTTTCCGCCGACGGCGTAGCCGAGCATCTGGTGCCCGAGGCAGATGCCGAAAATCGGCGTGCGGCCCATGAGCTTGCGGATGTTCTCATGCACGTAAGTCAGCGCCGCGGGATCGCCGGGGCCGTTGGAAAGGAAGACGCCGTCGGGCTTTAGCGCGAGCACGTCCTCGGCGGAAAAATTCGCCGGCACCACGCGCACGCCGAAGCCTTCCTGCCGCAGCCGGCGGAGGATGTTCGTCTTCATTCCGAAATCATACGCGACGATCTGGTGCTTCACCGGCGGCAGCTTTTTGAAGACCTCGTTGCCTTCGCGGATTTCCACATTTGCGCCGTCGCCCTTCACGATGGTCCACTCAGGCGAGAGCTTGCCGTCCGGATCCCAGTCGAACGCCGCGTTCGGCGTGACCTCTTTCACAAAATCCGACCCGGCCATCGGCGGCGCGCTCTTCGCACGGGCGACCGCGGCGTCCACATCGAGTTCGCTCGTGATGCACGCCTGCATCGCGCCGCGCGAGCGCAGGTGCTTCGTGAGCGCGCGCGTGTCCACGCCTTGGATGCCGGGGATTTTCCATTTCGCGAGATACGCGTTCAGGTCGCCGGTCGAGCGCCAGTTGCTCGGGATCGCGGAGAGTTCCTCGATCACGAAGCCGCGGACGTGGACGGCGCTGCTCTCGTCGTCGAGCGCGTTCACGCCGTAGTTGCCGATCTGAGGCGCGGTCATCGCGACGATCTGTCCGCGATACGAGGGATCGGTGAGGACCTCCTGGTAGCCGGTCATCGAGGTGTTGAAACACGCCTCGCCGACGGCTGTTCCAGGAGCACCAAATGATTCACCGATGAAGTGACGTCCGTCTTCGAGTGCAAGTACTGCGCGCATGAGCGCGCGGAACATGCGCGGCCTGCGCGCGCGTGCGAAGAAAAAATTCGCGGAAAATGCACAAGTAAGGTGGAACGCGTCGCTCTGCGCGCGTTTTCAGGGGGCGGCGCGCGTTCGTCCCGCCGAAGCGTGCGCGGAGCGACACGCTCCACCGCCTGCGCCGCTACGCCTTGTTCGCCTCAAGCCACGCGAGTGCCTTCTCGTAGCTCGCGCGCTGAAGGTAGTGGGCAAAGTCGCCGGGCAGCGGGCGGGGCAGCGCCGTGCCGAGCTGCGTGATTTTTTCCGACACGGACTTCAGCCTTTCCAAATGCGCCGCGGGATCGCGCGCGTAGAATTCGCGGTCGG
>BJFP01000044.1 GCA_014189875.1 Verrucomicrobiota bacterium
GCGGCGACCCCTTCCGCGACTACTCACTCCCCGAAGCCATCCTCGAACTCCGCCAAGGCGTCGGCCGCCTCATCCGCACGAAGCAGGACAAAGGCATCGTCGTCATCCTCGACCCGCGCGTGCTCACAAAGAACTACGGGAGCGCCTTCCTCCGCGCCCTACCGAAGTGCCCGGTGGAGGTGGTGTGAAGCCGGCGCTTGGTGACCGCGGCGAAGGCGGAGGATCGCTATCCGACCGCTGCGGAACTCCGGTGCATGGTGGGCCTCCCGCTGATCCACGGCGCGACCGGGATTGGCTTTTACTCGTTCCGGCACGTCGCTGGCAAAAAGGGCGTCACCTTTGCAGTGGAAAATCCCGACCTGTGGAATTCGCTGAAGGACGTGAACGCCGAACTCGCACAGATCGGTCCGTTCCTGCTCGACGCGAAACCTGACGCATCGGTGACGCTGAAGGAGCGCGAATCGGGCGTGAAAATTCGTGCCGCCTCGCGCGGCGGTTTGCGCCTCCTCCTGCTCGCGAATCCAACGGACACCGCGCGGGAAGTGCCCCTCGAATTTGCAGCTACGCCGGACGGGGTTCTCAAACCGATCGGCCAAGGAACCAATGTGGCGAGCCGCGGCGGCATCGCAAAAGTGAAACTCGAAGCGAGCGGGACGGCGGCGCTGCTGGAGTGAGCTGCGTCCGAAGCGCGCATCCCGCATGACGTAACCTTTGAGCGGCCGGCCCAGTGCGGAAAACAAATTGCGCCGCGAGGGACACCGTGAGCAACTTGCGCAAAAGAACCCCCACTTTGCCGTCCCGCCCGCTCATCTTCCTCGCACTGCTCCCGATCCTGCTTCTCTCGTCATGCGAACCGGGCGACGACCGCTCCAACGCGGGCAACGGCGACAATGTCCGCGACGGGAAAAAGCAACGCACAATACTTCCCGGCAACACGATGAATCCAGAGCGCATCGCGGCGCAGGAGTCGCTCGGCAAGCCGCCGTTGCCACGCGATCTGAGCGAAGGCGTCGAGGACGAGTGCCCGGTGCATCATGAGAATATGAAGGTGCGGGAAATCCCGATCGTCTTCGAGGACGCTGCAACCGGAAAAACCAAATCCGAAAAACAGCTCCTCACTGCAAAATTTCCATTTGGCGCGGAGAGAATCATCTCTGCAGGAAATGCGCTCCTCCCCTGCGAACCGCTGAGCGCGCGCGTGTACGAGTGCGGGTCGTGCGTCACCGCGCGCAAGGCCGCCGAGGAAAAGCAGGCGAAGGCTGGCACAGCGCGGTGAGAGCGTGTGTAAAATTGCGTTCCGAAGCGAACGGACGGCATTGTTGAAACGCGGAGACGCGGTGGAAAAGGCGAAGCCTGCTCTTCATTCAGGCCTCCGCATCTCCGCGTCTCCGCGTTTTCTCACCCAAATGTTTCAGGGACGCGCTCTGATCGCGCGGACGGGATAGATCACTTTGCGTGCTTCGCTGCCGGGCGAGTGAGCTTCGCGATTTCCTCCGCGGAGACGCACGAGCGCAGCGGCATGCCGTAGCTGGTTGTCACATTTTTTCCGTCGCCGTCCTTCTGATCCTCGATGCTCGACGTGATGCTCTCGACCTGGCCGACGACGTTGCCGAATTCATCCACGACCGGCGCGCCGCTGCTGCCGGGCGAATACTCGGCCGTCACATTGATGTAGAGCGACGGCGCGACCTTCGGCTTTGCGGGCGGCTTGTCGCCATCGCCAGCGGCTTCGCGGTTGAGGAAAAAGCGAGAGAGCATCCCCGAGGTGAACATCCAGTGGTTGCCGTCCGGATGGCTGAGGCAGAAGACCGGATCGCCGACCTCCGCGGCGCGGTTCAGCGGCAGCGCCGGCAGGTCGAGGCCGGCGACGCGGAGCAGGCATGTGTCCGAGTCGGCATTTGCGGCGAGCAATTCGGTGACGGGGAACACGCGGCCTTTCGAGTCCACGACGATGAGGTAGCCGTCCTTCATCCCCTCGTCCTCGAAATCCACGACGTGCTCGCTCGTGCTCACCACGCCGTCAGCCACGACGAAACCGGACGCGCTGTCGAAGTGCCACTTCTTGCATTTCGTGCAGTGGTAGAAAGTCGCGACTGCGACGGTGCTGCTGCGGACGAGGCGGTAGATTTCGCGCGGCTGGAGCTTTTCCTTGAGCGGCTCGGGCAGCGCGAGTTCGCAATGTGTGCGCTTGAGCTGCGTGCGGAGCTTCGTGAGCGGGACGAGCTTGTCCTTTTTGTGCAGCGCAGCCGCCGCGGCGATCGCCTGCTCCTCGAAAGCCTCGTCGTCCACCACGAGCCGGTCGCCCGCAATGAGCGCGGCGGGGAAAATTGCGATGAGAAATGTGAGAATCCGGAACATTGGCGGAGCATCGCCGAGATGCGCACGCAGGCAAGTGCGACGGGCAGGCTTCGCCTCTTGGAGTTTGGAGTTGAGCGTTTGGTGTTTGGAGTTCGGCCCGCCGCAGGCGCGTTACGAATCCTGGGATGCGTCGTGGCATCGCCAAGCCGCTGCGCGGGGCCAAACTTCAAACGCCAAACGCTCAACTCCAAACGCCAAACGAAGACACTCCTCCTTGTTGACGCTGCGCGACACCTGTTCCATTCACACCGCGTGAGATTGCCGATCCAATACAGCCTGCGGAACGTCCTGGTGCGCTGGCGCTCGACGATCGCGACGGTGCTCGGAATCGCGCTCGTGGTGCTCGTGTGGATCATCATGCAGGCGCTCGCAGCCGGCCTCGAGACCGCCGGAGGCACGACGGGCGATCCGCGGAATCTGCTCGTCGTGCGCAAAGGTTCGGACTCCGAATCCACGAGCCAGATCGGCCTCGATGATCTGCGCTCGATCCAATACTCGGAGGAAATCGCGCGCGACGAAAGGAGCCGTCCGCTCATTTCCGCCGACACACTTGTCACCGCATATCTGCCGCGCGCAGGCGGCGCGGAGGGCGGCGCGAATGTGATTTTTCGCGGCGTGTCGCCGGGCGGCCCGGCGCTGCGCCCGCAGGTGAAGCTCGTGAGCGGACGGTGGTTTGTGCCGGGGAAACGCGAGGCCGTCACGAGCGTGCGGCTTGCGCGGCGTTTCAGCGGCGTGAATCTCGGCGATGAGATCAAGCTCGGCTCGCGCACGCTCACCGTGGTCGGGCAGTTCGACGCAGGCGGCAGCGCGTTCGACTCGGAGGCGTGGATGGATTCCGACGAAGCGCGCTCCATATTCAACCGCGCAAACTACGCCAGCGTGCTCATCCGCCCGGTGGATGCCGCGGCCTCCGCACGGCTGAAAATGCGGCTCGAAGCCGACCACCGCCTCACGATGCGCGTCGTTCCTGAGACGGAATACTACTCGGAGCAGACGAAGACCGCGGGGCCGATCCGCTTCGGCGGAAATGTGATCGCGACCGTGATGTCCATCGGCGCGGTGCTCGCCGCGATGAACACGATGTATGCGAGCGTCGGCGCGCGCACGCGCGAGATCGGGACGCTGCGCGTGCTCGGCTTCCGCAGGCGCTCGATCGTCGCGGCGATTCTCATCGAGGGCACATGCCTCGCATTTGTCGGCGGCCTCATCGGCGGCGCGTTCTCGCTCCTGGCAAACGGCTACAAGACGGGCACGATGAATTTCCAGACGTTCAGCGAGACGGTCTTCGAACTCACCGTCACCGTGCCGACCCTCGCGAAGGGCCTCGCCTTTGCCGCGCTCGTCGGCCTGCTCGGCGCGCTGCTCCCCGCGCTGAGGGCATCGCGGATGCCGGTGATCCAGGCGTTGAAGGCCGTCTGAACCGCGCTACACTCGCGCACATGGACGCGGCAAAATTGCAGACCATTCAGATTTCGGAAGGCGGACGGCGGCGCTCTCAGGGATCGTTCCGTTACATCATCATCGGCGTGATCATCGCGACTGCCATCGCACTCTACATCGCGAAACCGTGGGCCACGGACTCACGCATCGGCACCGGCAAGACCGCGCAGCCCGGCGAAAAATCCGCGAAGCCCGCGGCCGCGCCCGCAAATGAGAAGCCCACGAAGGCCGGTGACGCGGTGCTCACCGTCAGCGGCTACATCATCAATCGCGAGCGGATCGAACTCAGCCCGCGCACGATGAACGAGGTGAAATGGATCGGAGTAAAAAAAGGCGACCCGGTGAAGAAGGGCGAGATCGTCGTGCGGCTCGATGATTCGGAGCAAAAGGCGCGCATCGCGGAAATCGAGGGCCAGCTCGCCATCGCACGAGTCGCAGTCGAGCGCGCGAAGCTCAATTTCAACCGGATGAAGCAACTGCGCGCCTCGCAGATCGAATCCGCCGAAAAGGCAGACGAGGCCCGGCTCGCGGTGACCTCCGCGGAGGCGCAGGTGACGCAGCTCGAGGGCACGCGCGCGATGGCTCAGGTATGGCTCGACTGGACGGTGATCCGCTCGCCGATTGACGGCGTCGTGCTGGAAAAACTTTCGCATCCCGGCGAACTTGTGACGCCGCAGACCTTCGGTGGCACGGGCAGCCACGGCCCGAGCAGCGCGCTGCTCTCCCTCGCCGATCCGAACGATCTCCAAGTCGAGGTGGACATCAGCGAAGCGGATCTCCCGAAGGTCTCGATGAACCAGCCGTGCCGCGTGAGCCCCGAGGCGTGGCCGGAAAAAATCTACCTCGGCGTCGTAGCCGAGATCGCGCCCGAGGCCAACCGCCAGAAGGGCACGCTGCAGGTGAAGGTGAAGATCGCAAAGCCCGACCGCTTCCTCACGCCGGAGCTGAGCGCGAAGGTGGAGTTCCTCAAAGGCGGCGGGTAGAAACTGAACGGCCGTTTTGCGCGGTGCATGATTCGAGCACCAAAGGTGCGAAACATGCCAGCCCAGGGCAACGCCCTGGGAAAGGTGCATGACATGAACAAAGCCCTGAAGGGGCGTGACAGCGATGGCGCCGCCCCTTCAGGGCTCCGTCTTTTTGAATGCAAGACCCAGGGCGGCGCTCGTTCCTCGCTTGCCTTGGGCTGGCATGTCACGGACCGTTGGACCTCAGGACCACCACCTTCGCCCGCTCCGATGCTCAGTTCAGGCTGGCATCGTCGCTTTTGATTCGTGAGTTCTGGCAGCCCTACGCGACGCGATCGTCATTGCGATCACGAGTAGCGACAGCACTCCGCATGCGACGGAAAATACTTCGCCGTGCCGCGTGTAGAAGGTCTCGCGCAGTTCGGTCGGCACGCTCACCGGCTGCATTTTCCAACCCTCGGTGAACGGCTCCATCCACCGCTCCACGCGCCCAAAGCTGTCCACCGATGCCGTGATGCCGTTGTTCGTGCAGCGCACCATCGGGCGGCGGTTTTCGATGCAGCGGAATATGGAATCATTCGTGTGCTGATCGAGTTCCGCGGTATGGCCGAACCATCCGTCGTTCGTGAGGTTCACGAGCAGGTGCGCGCCGAGTTTCACCTGCGCACGCGTGATGTCCCCGCGCGTGTCCTCGAAGCACACCAAGGGCGCGAGCTTCAGCGCGGGCTTCGCGAGTGAAAAAATGCCCGGCCCTTTTCCCGGCTTGAAATCGCCCTGCACCATCCCGCCGAAAATGGGGCCGAGCAGCGGGCGCAGCGGCAGATATTCGCCGAAGGGAACGAGCTGCTGCTTGTCGTAAAACTGCGGCTCCTTGTCCCCACGCTGGATGAATGCCGCGCTGTTGTGATCCTCGCCCATCGCGCCGCGGTTCAGATCATCGGTGCCGATCATCAGCGCCGGAACGAGAGCTGCACGCCCATGCACCCAAGCGACCGTATCCACATCGCCGAGCATCCCGCCAGGCACGGATGCCTCCGGCCACAGGAGCAGATCCGGCGAGGCTGTGGCGGCGAGATCGCTCAGGAATTCCATCCGATCGAAAATCTCCGGCCAGCGTTCCATGTCCATCTTGTCCCGCTGCTCGATGTTCGGCTGCACAGCCGCGACACTCAACGACACGGCCTGCGCGGGCGACTGCTGCGCGCGGATGAGCACGCGCGTGCCGAAGCCGAACGCGAACACGACCAGCCCGGCGGTGACCGCAAAATCAAAGTGCGGACGCAGGCGGATACGGCCGATCTCCGCACGCACGCGCAGGACGGTGATGAGCAGGATTGCATTGCACATCACGACCAGGAAACTGAGGCCGCCGACGCCGGTGAATTCCGCGATCTGGATCAGCGGCAAGTCACGGTGCAGCGCGACGCCGAGCTTGTTCCAGCCGAAGCCCGAGAGCATCCATCCGCGCATCCACTCGAGCGCGACCCACGATACGGCGCAGAAAATCGCGATGCCGAGATTCCGGGACGACTGGAGCAGCAACGGACGCTCGAAACGCGCAAGTGGATCGGGAGCCGGCAGCGGACGGAACTGCGCTCCGGCAATCCATCCGGCGAGCCACGCCCACACCGCCGGGTAAAGCGAGAGGTATGCGGCAAAGAGCAGCGGCAGGCCGATCAGCGCGCGGGAACGGAAGAGCGGCGCGAGTTCCGAGAACCACGAAAATGTGATGGTGAAAAAGACAAGGCCCGCGACGTAGCCGAGCGCGAAGTGCCACCGTCCGCGCCGTTTTTCCCTCTGCGGAATCCACACCGCCATGAGCAGCGGGATGAGCGCGACGAAAGCAAGCCCGCCGATATCCGCAGGCGGAAAACTGAGCACCAGCAGCACACCGCTGAGCACCGCCGCCAGCCACGGCCACGCGCGCTTTAAAAACTTCACGCGTGGAACTTGGCGATTTTTTCGACGACGTAGTCCACCTGCGCGGGCGAAAGTTCCGGGTAGATCGGCAACGCGAGCGACTCGCGCGAGGCCCGTTCGCTCTCGGGAAAATCACCCTCGCGGCAGCCGAGATCGCGGAAGCATTCCTGCATGTGCAGCGGGAGCGGGTAGTAGATTTCCGAGCCGATTCCCGAATCGTTGAGATGCTTTCTCAGTGCATCACGCTTCGTCGAACGGATGATGAACTGGTTGTAGATGTGGTGGTTTTCCGTGCCCGTTCCGGCCCACGGCTCGACCGGCAGCGTGAGCACCTTGTCCAGCCCGCGCGCGATGAGACCCTCGCGGTAGCGCGCGGCATTTTTCCGGCGAGCCGCGCCCCATTCGTCGAGGTGCGGGAGTTTCACGGAGAGCACGGCGCTCTGGATGGCATCGATGCGGAAATTGCCGCCGATCCACTTGTGAAAATACCGCGGCTCCATGCCGTGATTCCGCAGTGCGCGGATTTTCGCGGCGAGCGCGTCGTCAGCGCAGGTGACCATCCCGGCGTCGCCGAATGCGCCGAGGTTTTTCGTCGGGTAAAATGAGAACCATCCGGCCTCGCCGATCGCGCCCGCGCCGCCGAGCGGATGCCGCGCGCCGAGTGCCTGCGCCGCGTCTTCGAGCACGGGGACGCCGTGCTTTTTTCCGAGCGCGAGGATCGCGGCCATGTCCGCGCAGCAGCCGAAAAGGTGGACGGGGATGATGGCCTTTGCACCGGGATTTTTCCGCAGCGCGTCTTCGAGCGCGGCGGGCGAGATGTTGAAGGTCGCGGGATCAATGTCCACGAACACCGGGCGCGCGCCGAGGCGGCTCACACAGCCGGCAGTCGCGAAAAATGTGTAGGGCGTCGTGAGCACGACATCGCCCGGCCCGATACCGAGCGCCATGAGCAGGACGAGCTGCGCATCCGTGCCCGAGGACACGCCGATGCAATGGCGCGCGCCGCAGTAGGCCGCGACGGCCTTTTCAAATGCCTCGGTCTTCGGCCCGAGCACGAGCGCCTGACTGTCGCACACGGCCTCGATTTCGGCCATGATGGCGGACTTGAGCGGGGCGTATTGTGCGCGGAGATCGAGAAGCGGAACCTGCATCCGCGCACCATGCGGAACGCGGCGCGCGCGCGTCGAGGCGGTTTTGCGCGGGCGCGGAAAAATCCGGGTGGTGCACGCGGCTCACCTGCTGGCTGCGGCGACCTACCGCAGACATTCGCCGCGCATGTGTCCGTGAACGCCGGGCAGATGGGACGCTCCTTTCAAACGCAGAGGCGCAGAGGGAAAGTGTTGAGGCCCGCAGAGGGAAACGAAAACTTTCCCAAGCGTCCGTCTCTGTTTTTCTCAGCGCCTCTGCGTAAAAATTCAGGGCATCCAGCTTCAATCCCGGCTGCACCGCGCTATGTCTCTGCGTCTAAAATGGACCCGACGGCCTCGCACGCTGGCAGCGTCAACGAGGCAGACAGGCTGGAAGCCCGTCTGCCATGACAGGCGAGGACGCCTGTCTTCCGTCCGCCTTTCAACGCTCAACGCCCAACTCTCAACTTTTCCCCTGCTACGACAGCGTGATGCTGCGGCCCGGCTCCAGCTCGAAGTCCGCGATGAATTGCTCGGTCACGTTTGGCGAGATCACGTCGGCGAGGAACTTGATGTAGATGGAGTCCTGCTGCACGAGCTTGAGGCGTTCGAGGTTGCCCACATCAATGGCGAAGAAAAATTGCCAGGCCGATTTCGCATCCACATTTTTTCCCGATCGCATGCCTGAGACCTCGGGGATCTTCGCGAGGCTCATGCGCGCTAAGATCATCATCTCGTCGAGCTTCGCCTCATCCACATGCGGCTGAACCCGGAACAATGCGACGCGGTGGATCATTGAGGGAGTTGAGTGTTGAAAGTTGAGAGTTAAGAGGAAGAAGTGCGCTGCGCGTTCGTTGTGGGGTGCGCCCGATTTCTTCCGGGACTGAAAAGAAAACGCTGATGCGAGCGGCGGACTTCCGCCTCTCAACTCTCAACCTTCAAATCTCAACCTGCTATCCCTTCTTCCAGTCGAGCACACCCTTCCGGATGGCATAGACGTAGCCGACGGTGACGAGCGAGAGGAAACCAGCCATGCCCCAGAAAATCACGGTGCCGTGCGCCTTTAGCATCGCGGTGAAATTCACGCCCCACG
This sequence comes from Verrucomicrobiota bacterium, assembly GCA_014189875.1. Classification (GTDB taxonomy): domain Bacteria; phylum Verrucomicrobiota; class Verrucomicrobiia; order Chthoniobacterales; family Chthoniobacteraceae; genus SXWH01. The sequence continues at coordinate 8,904 of BJFP01000044.1, forward strand.
GGTAGAGGAAGACCACCTCGATATCGAAGAGGATGAACAGCATCGCCACGAGGTAGAATTTTACCGAGAAGCGAGGCTGGGCCTCGCCTTGCGGCACCATGCCGCACTCGTAGGCGGAGTCCTTCATCGGAGTTCGCTTCGCGGACTTGCCGAGGAGCACGCTGATGAGGAGCGTGGTGATGCCGAAGCCGAGGACGATCCCGACTTGGATGAGAATGGGCAGGAAATCCTTCACTGATTAAATGGCGGGGGTGACGTTCGTTTCGAGCTTCGCGAGTTCCTTCGGGAGGCCCTTGTAGCTCTTCTTGCCATCCTTGCCGACGGTGATTTTCACCATGCCCCGTCCGACGAGGGCCTGGAGCTTCTCGTAGGAGCGGAGGCGGAGCATCTCTTCGCCACCGCTGGCGGCGTTGCGCGCCTTGAGATTCTCATGCACGACGTCAAAAAGATCCTTGAACTCATAACCAGCCTTGCCCGACAGCACCGCGGCGAGTTCCTCCGTCACCAAATCTGGCAGACGACGACTGAATGCAGGTTTCTTCGTGATAGACATAGGAAAATATCGTATAGCACAAATCCGATGATCAACGAGCGAAATTTTCCAAGTCGTGACATCGGTGTGCAGTTATCTTGTCCTCAGGCATTTGCGACGAAAAGAGCGGTCCCGAAAAGCGCCTGTTCGGGCTTCACTGTTCCTCGATGCGGCCAACCGCCTTCAGCCCGCGCTCGCTGAGTTCGAAGACCTCCAGGCTCACCTTCGCCGCCGGGCTCCGCCACGCCTCGAGGATCATCGGCGAGTAGTCGGACAAGTCCACCGCAAGCACCGGAAAGACGAACACCGTCTGCCGATTCGGAAAGACGAGCATCAGCTTCGGCCCGAAGACATCCTCGAACTGCTTGCGGAATTCCGGTGCGAACACGGTGACACAGACTGGAAATTTGTCCGATCGCAGCACGGCATATTCCACGACGTTCTTCGAGTTCCGCACCCACTCCACCTTCACATGCCGCAGCCAGTCCGACGCGATCCGGGCCGTCAGCTTGCGCACCGTTTCCTCGTTCAGCCCCGCCGCGGTCCATACCGCGACCGTCGGAAATTCCACGCCGTTTTCGCCGAGCCTCGCCGGGGCGAGCACCGTATTCTTCGCGCCGGCGAGCGGAAACGAAATCTCGTGCGCCATGAATTTCGGCGAGGGGAGAAAGAACCAGTCGTTCGCATTTCCGACGCAGGCGGAGAGCAGGAAAATGAGCGCGGACAGCAGATTCGCCGCGCAAGTTTGGCGTTTGGCGTTTGGCGTTTGGTGTTTGACGTTTGGCCCCGCGCAGCGGCGTCCCGAAGTCAGAACGTCTCTCCTGAATCGGGACGCGCCTGCGGCGGGCTTAACGCCAAACACCAGACGCCAAACACCAAACGCCAAAGGAACACGCCGCATCCGCCGCGCTCGATTCCCTTCCCGATTTCCCCGCGCCGTGCTACCGCTCCGCGCATGATCACGCACCTCTCCGGCACGCTCGTCGAAGCGCTTCCCACACATATCGTCCTCGATGTCGGCGGCGTTGGTTATCACGTGCTCATTCCTCTTTCGAGCTACGACAAGCTCCCCGCCGCCGGCACGCAACTTAAAATCCTCACGCACCTCGCCATCCGCGAAGACGCGCACGTGCTCTACGGCTTCATGTCCGCCGCCGAGCGCGACCTTTTCCGCCTGCTCGTGAACCACGTCAGCGGCATCGGCCCAAAGACCGCGCTCGACGTGCTCAGCGGCACCACGGTCTCTAATTTCAAAGCGTGCGTCGTCGCCGGCGACGTGGCCGCGCTTTCGAGGACGAAAGGAATCGGCAAGAAGACCGCCGAACGGATCATCGTGGAACTGAAGGACAAAGTCGGCATCGCCGCCGCATGGGAAGCTGCGAGCGCCGCACACGCGCCCTCGGCGGAGGATGCAAAAATCACCGACGCCGTGCTCGCGCTGATCGCCCTCGGCTACAAGCAGGTGGACGCGCACAAGGCCGTGAAACAAGCCGTCGCCAAGACGCCCGACGCCGCCGTCGAGTCCCTCGTCACCGCCGCGCTGAAGCTACTGCTTTGATGCGGACACTCCTGTCCGCATAATCGCTCGTCCTCGCCGCCGCCAGTGTGCGTGCGAGAGTGTCCGCATCACTCCGGCACCACCTCCGCGAGCGCCCGCCACAGCGCATCCACCGCCTGCGCGAGCTGCTGCTCGCTCACGCAATACGGCGGCATGAGCACCAGCACATCGCCGACACATCGCGTGATCAATCCATGCGCCCTCGCCGCCTCGCTCACTCGGAAACCCACACGCTGCTCCGCGGAAAAACACCGCCGCGTCGCGAAATCCTCAACGATCTCGATCGCACAGATCATCCCCTCGCACCGCACATCGCCCACATTCGGATGCTCCCAAAACCGCTGCGCAAGCGCGCACAACTTTTCTCCGCGAGCACGGACGTGCGCCATCGGATGCACCGTCTCCAGCAGCCGCAAGCTCGCGAGCGCCGCGGCACAGCCGAGCTGATTCCCGCTGTAGCTGTGCCCGTGAAAAAATGTCCGCCACTCCGAATGCTCGCCATCGAACGCCGCAAAGATCTCCGCGCTCGCGACCGTCGCCGCCAGCGGCAGATACCCGCCGGTGATTCCCTTTCCGAGCGCGAGCACATCCGGCATCACGCCCTCGTGCTGACACGCAAACATCGCGCCCGTCCTGCCAAAGCCCGTCATCACCTCATCGAGCATCAGCCACACCCCGCGCTCGCGGCACAGCGCGGCGACGCGAGCGAGGTAGCCGTGCGCGTGCATCGTCATCCCCGCCGCGCCCTGCACGCGCGGCTCCATCACAAATGCGCTCGCGGCATCGCCGAGATCATCCAGCGCCTTCGCGACTTCGCCCACGCATTCCCATTCGCACTTGCGTGAAAGCCGCGCATCCGTCCCGCGCTCGGGCACGGCGCGATTGAACGGACACCGGTAGCACGCCGGAGACATGACCTCGCGGCTCCCGAACATCAGCCCGCGATACGTCCCGTGAAACAGCGCGCTGTGCCCCACGCTCATCGCGCCCACCGTGTCGCCGTGATACCCTGCGCCGAGCGAAACAAACTTGCGCCGCTCCCCTTCCCCACGCTGCTGCCGGGCCTGATGGATCATCTTCAGTCCCGCCTCTACCGCCGTGGATCCGTCGTCGGAATAAAACACGCGCCATCCCTCCGGCGCATCGTCCTGCGTAAACGCGCGCAGCAGCTCAAACGCAAACTGCGGCGCGACATCATTCGTCAGCCCGAGAAACGACGTGTGCGCCACGCGCCCGAGCTGTCCGCGGATCGCGGCATCAATTTCCGGGCGCCGGTGCCCGTGCAAATTCGTCCAGATGGACGAATTTCCATCCAGATACTCACGCCCCTCCGCATCGCGCAGCACCGCGCCGTCTGCCTCCACAATCACGAGCGGCGTGCCCGCATTCCACCCGCGCATCTGCGTGAACGGATGCCACACATGTCGCTTGTCGAGTTCGGTGGAGTCCATCGTCGCACGATGCACGCGTTGCGCGACACGAGGCAAGCGCACGGATGCCGCGCTTGTGCCGCACGCGCAGTTCCGCTACGCAGCGACCGATGGCCGAACCGACCCTACCCACCGACGCAGCAGACCGGCGTCCGCTGAAGTCGCGTTCGTATGCTTGGGTGCGGCGGTTTGCGGCGGCGCTCGTGCGGGCGAAAATCACGCCGAATGGCATTTCGATCTTCGGCGTGGTGCTCGCGATTATCGGATTTGCTATCCTGTGGACGGTCTCGCGCGGATGGCTTCCGGCGTCGCTCGGCCTGCTGCTCGCCGCCGTGTGCGTGCAGGGCCGGCTCATGTGCAACATGATGGACGGCCTCGTCGCCGTCGAAGGCGGGCTGAAGTCGAAGGGCGGCGATCTCTTCAATGAAATCCCCGACCGCATCGAGGACGCATTGTTCCTCGCCGGCGCAGGCATCGCGTGCGGACACGTCGCGCTCGGTCTCCTCGCATCGGTGCTCGCAGTCTTCACCGCGTATGTGCGCGCATTCGGCGCATCGCTCGGCCAGGGGCAGGATTTCTGCGGCCCGCTTGCGAAACCGCAGCGCATGTTTTTCCTCACCGCCGGACTGCTCGCCGCCGCGATCGGCGCGCTCTGCAATTTCACCGTAGTTTTGTCGCATGTGCAGCTTGGCCAACTTGGCCGTCTCGTAGCAGCGATCGGCAAGTTCTGCAATTTCACCGGCAACATCCTCGCGTGGATGCTCGCCTTCATCGCGGCGGGCACCGCGGTGACGGCTGCGCGCCGCATCGTCCGCTGCTACCGCCGCTCGTCATGACCGCGTCCTTCCTCGCATGGGTAGCCCGCATCCTCACCGGCGCACGCGCGCGCTGGCAGGGCTGCGCGCCGGTCGCCGACCAGCGCGTGTATTTTGCAAACCACACGAGCAATCTCGACTTCGTCCTGCTGTGGGCGTCGCTGCCCGACGATCTGCGGCGCAGGACGCGGCCCGTCGCTGGGCGCGACTACTGGAAGGGCGGCGTGCGCGAATGGCTCGCGAGCCGTGTCTTCCGCGCGGTCCTCATCGAGCGCCGCACCGTCACGCGCGACAGCAATCCGCTCACGCCGATGCTCGACACGCTGCGCGGCGGCGAGTCGCTCATCATTTTCCCCGAGGGCACGCGCAACCCCGACGGCGAAGTGAATCCGTTCCGTCCTGGGCTTTTTCACATCGCAAAAGCCCTGCCCGAAATTCAGCTCGTGCCCGTCTTTATCGAAAACCTCAACCGCGTGCTGCCGAAGGGTGAAATCCTCCCCGTCCCGATGCTCTGCTCGGTCACATTCGGCGAACCCCTCCGCCTCGCGCAGGGCGAAATGAAACCTGATTTCCTCACCCGCGCCCGCGACGCGATGCTGGCACTGCGCCCGAAATGAACCTCGATCGCCAGACCCTCTTTCTCCTCGGCGGCGTGCTCGCGTTGCTGATCGTCGCGAGCATCATCGGCGCAATTTTGAAAGCGCGCGTGAAGGGCGAAAGCGGTCGCCGCGTCGTGGACAACCTCAACGCTCGCACCCGCGCATGGTGGGTGATGTGCATCGTCTTCGGCGGCGCGCTCGCGCTCGGGCGCACGGCGCTCGTCGTCATGTTTTCGCTGATGTCCTTTCTCGCGCTCCGCGAATTCATCACGCTCACGCCCACGCGCCGCGCGGATCATCGCACGCTGTTCTGGGCATTTTTCATCATCCTCCCGCTGCACTACTGGCTCCTCGCGACCGCGTGGTACAATTTCTTCATCGTCCTCATCCCGGTGTATGCGTTCCTCTTCATCCCCATGCGCAGCGCGCTCGCGGGCGACACGGAGCACTTCATGGAGCGCACCGCGAAAATCCAATGGGGCCTCATGCTCGCCGTCTATTCCGTGAGCCACGCGCCCGCGCTGTTCCTCCTCGAGATAAAAGGAATGCCGGACTGCCATGCGCGGCTGCTCTTCTTCCTCGTGTGCATCGCGCAAATCTCCGACGTGCTGCAGTACGTCTGGGGCAAAATCTGCGGCAAACATCCCGTCGCGCCAAAGCTGAGCCCAAACAAAACCATCGAAGGCCTGGTCGGGGGCGGACTCTCGGCGACTGCCGTCGGCGCCGCGCTGTGGTGGAGCACGCCGTTCACGCCGCTTCAGGCCGCGGGAATGGCCGCGGTAATCGTGGTCATGGGATTCTTCGGCGGACTCGTGATGAGCGCGATCAAGCGCGACCGCGGCGTGAAGGACTACGGCGAACTCATCCCCGGCCATGGCGGCGTGCTCGACCGCATTGATTCGCTCTGCTTCGCCGCGCCGGTGTTCTTCCACCTCGTGAAGTGGATCTGGACGTGAAAATGAACGGCAACTTCGTAGCGACGCTGACCGCCCGTTTTTTTCAGACTCACGAGTTGGAGGGCGGCGCGACTTCATCTGAGTTGGCAGTCGGCGCGGCTGCATCCGAGCGCCAAAGGCGCGAACCATGCCAGCCCAGGGCAACGCCCTGGGTTGCTGGTATAAAAACGACCAAAGCCCTGAAAGGGCGGCACCACGATGGCGCGCCCCTTCAGGGCTTTGATCCTGTTAAACCACGTTCCCAGGGCGTTGCCCTAGGCTGGTATGTCGCCGGGCCTTTGGCCCTCAAAAGTGTCGGCATACAAGTGCCGTGCAGACTCCATTACTTCAACGAACAGTCATGACTCCCGCACCGCTCCCGCAAAATCCCGTGCTCACCGGCACGCGCACCACATTCACCGCCGACGACGGCGAGACGCTGCAATACAAAATCTGGGCTCCTGCCACCGGCTTCAAGCGCGCCATGCTGCTCTTGCACCGCGGGCACGAACACGCAGATCGCTGGGATGCCGTGGTGCCGCACCTCGCGCTGCCGGACACAGCGATCTTCGCATGGGAAGCGCGCGGTCACGGACAGTCTCCGGGGCGTCGCGGACATGCGCCGGGCTTCATGGCCTACGTGCGCGACATGGAGACATTCGCGAATCACATCACCGCCACGCACGGAATACCGCTGGAGCAAATGTCCGTCGTCGCGCACAGCGTCGGCGCGGTCGTCGCAGCAGCGTGGGCGCACGACTACGCGCCGCCGCTCGCCGCACTCGTGCTCGCGACTCCGGCCTTCGAGGTGAAGCTCTACGTCCCCGGCGCGCTCGCGGGCACGCGAATGCTGCTGAAGCTCAAACCGGACGCCACCATCAAGAGCTACGTGAACGGCGCATGGCTCACGCGCGACGGCGTGGAGCAGCGCGCCTACGACGCGGACAAGACGATCTCGAAGGACATCTCCGCACGCATCCTCGTCGAGCTTTTCGACACCGCGCAGCGCACGATCGCCGACGCCGCGGTGATGACACAGCCGCTCCTGCTTTTCTCCGCGGGCGACGACAGCGTGGTGAAAAATTCCGCGCATGAAAATTTCTTCCTGCGCAACGGCGCGGCGGTGAAAGAGCACGTCGCGCTGCCATTCGCGCGCCACGCAATCTTCCACGATCTCTGCCGCGAGGAAGTATGCGCGACCATTCGCCGGTTTGTGCAGGAGCAGGCCGACGGCAAGCCCGCCTCCTCGCGCGGCGACGAGCGCGGCCCGACGAAATACGAATACGACACGCTGCGCCAGCCGCTCCCTGCGCTCTCGCTGAAAGGCATGTCGTTCGCCGTGCAACGCCTCTCGATGCGGACGATGGGCAAACTGAGCGAAGGCATCACCCTCGGACTCCGCACGGGCTTTGATTCCGGCGAATCGCTCGACTACGTCTATCGCAACGAAGCGCGCGGCTTCCCCGTGATCGGCCAGATGATCGATCGCGGATATCTCAACGCAATCGGCTGGCGTGGAATCCGCCAGCGCCGCAAGACGCTGCGCGCCGCACTCCAGCGCGCCGCGTCCGCCGTGCGCAAGGACGGCCTGCCGCTGCACGTCGCCGACATCGCCGGCGGCGCAGGCCGCTACCTGCTCGACCTGCTCGCATCGGAAGAAGGCGCGGGCTTCTCCGCAACCTGCCGCGACCGCAGCGAGACCGCGCTCGCAGTCGGACGCGCAAGCGCCGACGCGCTCGGCCTCGAAACGCACATCAAGCACGAGAAAGGCGACGCATTCGATCCCGCATCCATCGCAACGATCTCACCGCAACCCGGCATCGCGGTCGTCTCAGGACTCTACGAACTTTTCCCCGCAAACGATCTGCTGCGCCGCTCACTCGGCGCGCTGCACGCACTGCTCCCGGCAAAAGGCTGGCTGCTCTACACGTGCCAGCCGTGGCATCCGCAGGTGGAAATGATCGCCCGCGTGCTGCCAAACCGCGACGGCCAGCCGTGGATCATGCGCCGCCGCGCGCAGGGCGAAATGGATTCGCTCGTTCGCGAAGCCGGCTTCACCAAGGCCGCGCAGTGGACCGACGACTTCGGCATCTTCACCGTCGCCGCCGCGCGGAAGCCGTGAACGCCGAGTGCGAAAGCGCGACCGCTGTCAGGGGAAATCCGGGCGCGGAGCGCGGATTGCGCTTGCGCGGACTCGCGTGGCTCTCGCTCTGCGGCCCGTGGTTTTTCATCGCATACGGATTTTGCAATTGGTTCACGTCGCGCCGCACGGATGTCGGCACCTGGTATTGGGAGTGGGAAAAGCGCGTGCCCTTCGTGCCGGAACTCGTCGTCCCGTATTGGTCGCTCGATCTGCTTTTCGTCATCGCATTGTTCCTCCCGCGCACGAAAGACGAACTGCGCATCCTCGGCACGCGCATCTTCGCGATCATCACACTCACCAGCGTGTGCTTTTTGATCTGGCCTCTGAAGTTCGATCTCCCGCGCCCCATGCCGACGGGATGGACCGCGCCGTTCTTCCGCGCGCTTTACGCAAACGATCTGCCCTTCAATCTCGCGCCATCGCTGCACATCGGCCTGCGCTGTCTTTTCTGGATCACGTACGGCCGGCACATGCGCGGCTGGGCGCGGACCGCGATGCGCTGGTGGTTCATCACCATCGGCGTCTCCACGCTGCTCGTGTGGCAGCACCACCTCATGGACGTCGTCACCGGCTTCCTCATGGCGTACGCGATCGTCGCGCTGCTGCCGGATCGCACCACGCAGCCCGGCCCGCACGGATGGATGGGAAAAACGGGCGCATCCTCGCACCGGCTCGCACTGCGCTACGGCGCAGGCGCATTCGCCTGCACGCTGCTCGCGCTGCCCGCGTTTTTCCATGGCGCATGGCTGTGGTTCGGATGGCCAGCGATCGCGTGCGCGCTCACCGCGCTCGCGTACGCCACGGCAAATCCACGCTGGCTGCAAAAATGTTCCGGCAGTCCCACGCCCGCCGCCGAGTGGATCCTGCTGCCCGTCACGCTCATCGCGCGGCTGTGGCAGATGCGTTGGCTGCGACGCCAGCCCGCGTGGCACGAAGCCGCGCCCGGTGTCTTCTTTGGCCGACACCTCACGGACTCGGAAGCACGCGCATTTCTCGCAACGCATCCAAACCTCGCCGTGATCGATCTCACCGCCGAGAGCAAGGAAGCCACGCCCTTCCGCGAGCAGGCGCACTATTTTCCACTCCCGATCCTCGACCTCACCGAACCCGACGCGACGACATGCATGAGGGCGTGCGAAATCATCCGCGAGCACCTCCCACGCGGCCCGGTCTTCATCCACTGCCTGCTCGGCCTCGGCCGCAGCGCGCACATCGCCGCCGCATGGCTCCTCGCCAGCGGGAAGTGCAAGGACGCGGGCGATGCGGTCGCCACACTCCGCGCGCTCGATTCGAGCGTGGTGTTGAATGCGGCGTCCTCGTGAAGGCGGATCACAGGCGTCCCGCCTGTGAAGGCAGGCAGTCCGTCCCGGCTGCCCGGACGCGCGCACAAGCAGGCTACCATCAAAGCCGGGACGGCTGTGTTCCGCGCGCACAGCGTTGCCGCATTATCCAGCGTTTCCCTTCTCTTTTCTTCACATAAACTCGACCCGTTTCCTACACACGATCGAACGCAACCGATGATGCCCGCCAT
>BJFP01000045.1 GCA_014189875.1 Verrucomicrobiota bacterium
TTTCTCGACCACAGTGTCCCCATTTGACGTTTGGAGTTGAGCGTTTGGAGTTTGAAGTTTGGCCCGCCGCAGGCGCGTTGTGAATGTGAGCGGGAGTTCTGACATCTCTGCGCCGCTGCGCGGGGCCAAACGCCAAACTCCAAACGCTCAACTCCAAACTCTAAAACACGACACAGCCTTCCGCCCTCACCTTCCGCTCGACATTCCCGTGATCTTTGTGGCCTTTGTCCGCCTTCATTTTTTCCAAAAGACGACACATCAATGAGCACACCCCGGAATGGAATCATCGCAGGCGGCAACTGGATCGTGGATGCCGTGAAGATCATAGACGTGTGGCCGCAGCAGGACACGCTCGCGAACATCTTCAGCACGGCGAAAGGCTCCGGCGGATCGCCGTTCAACATCCTCGTGGATCTCGCGATGCTCGGCGCGCAATTCCCGCTCAGCGGCTCGGGCCTCGTCGGCGAGGATGACAACGGGCGCTGGATCCTCGAATTCTGCGCGAAGCACGGGATTGAGTGTTCGCACATCCGCAAGACGACGGACGCGCCGACGAGCTTCACCGACGTGATGACCGTGAAGGACTCGGGACGGCGCACATTTTTCCACGCACGCGGGGCAAATGCGCTCCTCGACGCGCCGCACTTCGACTTCAGCAAGACGGATGCGCGCATCTTCCACCTCGGCTACCTGCTGCTGCTCGACGGGCTCGACGCGCCCAGCGCCACGCACGGCACCGTCGCGGCGGAGGTCCTCGCGAAGGCGCAGGACGCGGGGCTGAAGACTTCGGTGGACTGCGTGAGCGAGGACAGCGAGCGCTTTCCAAAAGTCGTCATGCCTGCGCTGAAGCATGTGGACTACTGCATCATGAATGAATTCGAGGCCGGGCGCTGCACCGGGCGGCGCGTGCGCAAGAATGAAAAGATCGATCCCATCCAGCTCCGCGGCGCGATGCAGTTGCTCATTGATGCGGGCGTGCGCGAGCGTGTCGTCGTCCACTATCCCGAGGGCGGCTGCGCGCTCGGTCGGGACGGCTCGTGGTTCGAGCATCCGTCGGTGAAGCTGCCGCCCGGCTTCGTGAAGGGCGCGGCGGGCGCGGGCGACGCGTTCGCAGCCGGCGTGCTCCTCGGCTGGCACGACGGGAAGCCCGTCTCCGAGCAGCTCCGCTACGGCGTGTGCGCCGCGGCTGCAAACCTCAGCGAAGAAACCTGCACCGGCGGAATGAAGCCGCTCGAAGAATGCCTCAAGCTCGGAACGCGCTTCGGCTTCCGAGGCTAGGAAAACGCTGAATCATGCGGCAACGCAGTGCGGGCGCGCGCGCAGCAGGGCAGCCGGGACGGACTGCCTGCCTTCACAGACGCGACGCCTGGGATCCGCTTTCATCAGCGGTTTCCTAGCTCCGCCCCACTCGCACTCCGACGGACTTCGGCTGCTCGATTCGCGGGAGGTGGATCTCGCGGGCACCGGGCGCGATCACGATTTCGATGCGCTGGAATTCCTTTCCGGGCGTCACCACAAATTCCACGGCCCACAGCACGGCGATGAGCGTGCCGGAAAAACTGTACGGGCCGTTCGGCGCGTCGAAGCTGAACTCGCGCGTGTCCGCCGCGGGCGGCTCCGTGAACACGACGGTCGCCGCGATGCCGCCATCCTCCGTGCCCTTTCCGCGCGTGAACCACACGAGCCGCACCTCCGCGCCCGAGGGCGGCTTTTCAAATTCCCACAGCACCGCCCCGGTGATCGTCTCGCCGGGGCGGAAGGCAGTCTGGTTTTCGCGGAGGCCGAGGCGGATCATGTTGCGGGAGGTTGTTCCTGGAAAAGTGTCGCCGTCTCGCGCGGCAGGACGGTGATGGGAAATTCCGCATTCACATCCGGCCATTTCCGGATGTCGCCCTGCACGTGCAGCATCCAGAGGATCCTATTGTTCGGCGCCGAGAACGTGTGGATCGAATCGCGCGGGATTTCCACGTTCATGCTGCCGCTGGCGAATTGCGCACGGTCCACGGAATCGAATAGCACGGTGTTCACAAAGACGATCCGATCCGTCGTGGTGCTCGTGCCGCGGCGGTAGGTCGCCTCCTCGCGCGCGACGAGCGAGATCGTGAGCTTCACGATGCGCCGCACATTTCCCGTGAAGCGCCAGCGCACGCCGAGCGTTGCGCCGAGCGGCACCGCGGGCGCGCTCACGATGAGAACGGGGCGCGGATTGAAGAGCGCGAGGAACTGGTAAAATGCGCCCAGCGCGATCCCGAGGCCGATGAGCACGAAGATGCTCAGAAAAATGCGCGTCCCCCAGTCGCCATGCCGCGTCGCGAGCAGGATTCCCCACGTGATGCCGTTCCAGAAAAGCGCGACGAACGTGAGTCCTGCAAATGCGCAGCCGGGCGGCGTCGCCTGCTTCAGCTCAGTCTCGCCGCCCGCGCCGCCCTGCTGGATCAGCGGCAGACCGTCGCCCGTCGCCGTGATGCCGGGCCGGCCGGCGCCGCCCTTGCGCACGAGCGAGGACGCCTTGGAAAAAATGAACAGCCCGACGATGAGAAACACACCCGGGATGAGACCGAACCAGCGGTCGGACGATCCCTTCACGCTGAGCACCGCGTCGAGCGGATCTTCGGGATTCACGTAGCAGACCGTCTTTTTTCCCGCGGGCAGCGACGCCACCACCGCCTCACGCCATCCGCGACTGCTGCTCGTGCCGGATCCCTTCACGCTGAGCACCGCGTCGAGCGGATCTTCGGGATTCACGTAGCAGACCGTCTTTTTTCCCGCGGGCAGCGACGCCACCGCCGCCTCACGCCATCCGCGACTGCTGCTCGTGCCGGTGTCGAAATTGTAGCTCGTGCCGATCAGTTCCCGGCCTCTGATCGTGTAGCGGTAGCGCACGTCCACCGAGTAAGTGTAGCCGCCCTTGCTCCCTCTATGCTGCCCGACTTTGCTGGAGAGGATCTCGCACGGCACCTGCGGCCATCTTGCCGCCGCGATTTCTTTCAGCATCGGATGGATGAGCATCGCGTACATCGCCCCTCCCCCGATGAGCATGAACACGGAGCCGAACAGCCGCAGCCCGAGCACGCTGCCTTTTCCTCCGCGCACACGCTCAGACACCGCCGATGCGGATGCAGGCTTCGCGCGCCACACGGCGATGATGGCGACGACGGGGCCCACGATGAAACCGAGCGGAATCAGCATGAAGAGCAGCGGCCACATTCCGCCCCGCAGCAGCGTGCTCTCGGCGGGCGACGACGCGTTCACGTAGCAAATGGCCGGCGAGCCTTTCGCGTAGCGCTGCACCGCGCGCTGCGCAGACTCCGCATCCATGGACTGGACCATGCCGATCGAATAGCGCGTGCCGGTGTAATGACGCCCGTCGAAACGGTACGTGTAGCTCACCACGAGGTCCGTGCTGCCGTGGCTCCCCGTCATCGCCGAGGACTCGATCACACAGTCGGTCTTCGTCCACGAGTAGGCGCGCAACGTGTCCCATCCCGCTTTCATGAAGAAGCCCAGGAACGACAGCCCGGCGATCGCGAACACGCTGAGAAACACCGTCGCGCAACCCTTGCCCATGGCGGAATTGGAGCCGGAGGAAATGGTGACATTCATCGCGCGCCAAAGCGTCTCGCAAAAGCCGCGCGCGATGGCAATGCCGAGTCGGGGAACGGCTGCGGGACGTGGAATGCCGCGTGCGACTTTATACCGTTCCGCGCCGAACCTAAGTCGTCCACAGCATGAAAATCGCACTCGCATACGGACGAGGCCACCTTGATGTCGAATTCCCCGATGACCGCACGACGATCATCGAGCCTTCGCATCAGGCCGGGCTCGCGGATGAACGCGCGGCGATGATCGCGGCGCTCGATGCGCCGGTGGGCGCGGCACCTTTGCGCACGCAGGTCGCGGGAAAAAAGGTCGTCTTCATCCACACGGACATCACGCGAGCGACACCGAATGACCGGCTCATCCCGTGGCTGCTCGCGTATCTCAAAGGCGCGGGCGCGCGGCGCGAGGACATCACCCTGCTGAACGGCCTCGGCACGCACCGCCCAAACACACAGGCGGAGATGGAGCAGATGCTCACGCCCGCGGTCGTCGCGAATTACCGCTGCATCAATCACGAGCCGGAGAACGACGATGCGCATGTGCAATTCGGCGTCACACGAACGGGCGCGCCGGCGCTGATCAACAGGCATCTCGCCGAGGCCGACGTGCGGATCATCACCGGCTTCATCGAGCCGCATTTCTTCGCGGGATTCAGCGGCGGACCGAAGGGCATCATGCCCGGCGTCGCGGCGCTGAAGACCGTGATGAGCAATCATGGTGCAAAGAACATCGGCGACCCGCGCAGCACATTTGGCGTCACCGAGGGGAATCCGATCTGGGAGGAGATGCGCGACATCGCGCGGCGCGTCGGGCCGAGCTTCCTGCTGAATGTCGCGCTGAACGGGCAGCGGAAGATCACCGGGATTTTTGCGGGCGACCTCATCGCGGCGCACAAGGGCGTCTCGCTCCTTGAAACCGCGCGCGAATACGCCCAAAGGCATGCCGAGCAAATACGCACGGGGACCGTCGCGGAAGTGGTGATCTGTGCCTTGCACGAGAAGCTCGCCGTCGAGGGCGGCAGCAATAGCGGGCTGCTCATGGGCGCGTTCCTCACGCAGAATCCCGGCCTCGCCCGCGCCGTCGTCGCGCACGTCGGCATCTACGACATGCTCCGCGTCGAGCTCGACCCGAACGGCGCCTTCAACGTCACCGAATTCGGCACCGTGAAGGACCCCGCGCATTACCGCGCCCTCCGCGCGTATTCGCCCTTCCACAATGTCACCGACGGCACGAATTACCCCGCCGTCTTCTTCCTCGCCGGGGAAAAGGACGGCCGCGTGAACCCCGCCAATTCCCGCAAGATGACCGCGCGCCTTCAAGCCGCCACCGCGCCGCCGCCGCCTCCGCAAATCCCATCCTCGTCCGCCTCAGCGGCGCCTCCGGCCACGGCATGGGCACCGCCCTCAGCGAAAAGATCGCGCAATAGGCGGATGTGTTCGCGTTTTTGTTTGAGCAGTTAGGGATGAAGGCGGAGGCGCGGTAGCGCCGGAGGAGCGCGTCGCTCCGCGCGCGCTTCTTCCGGTCGCAGGCAAGCCTTGCAGTCCACGCCGAAACGCGCGCGGAGCGACGCATTCCACCAGTCACTTTTCACCAGTCACCAGTCACGGCCCGCAAGCACACTGCACGTGCCTTTTCATATGGCCCCCTCCCCCGTCGGCGCTTCCGGGCTATTTCCCGATCTTCGGGCCTTCGCCGATTTCGTCTGCTCCGGGCATGTGGATTTCGCGGATCCAGATGTTGCGGAAGCGCATCGGGTTGCTGTGGTCCTGGAGCCTGAGCGGGCCTTTCTCGGGGTGTGCGGAATAGGTGCCGACCTGTTTGTGGGGGGTGCCGCCGATGAGAGTGGTGTGATTTTGCGTGACGACGCCGTTGTGGAGGACGGTGACGACGAGGGGCTTGACGAGCTTGCCTTCCGAGAAACGCGGGCCTTCGCAGAGGATGTCGTAGGTCTGCCACTGGCCGGGAGGGCGCGCGGCGTTCACGCGCGGGGGCATGTAGCCGTAGATGGCGGTGGCGCCGCCGTCGGCGTAGGTAGGGTTCCGGTAGCTGTCGAGGATCTGGATTTCGTAGCGGCCGAAAAGGAAGCAGCCGCTGTTGCCGCGGCCCTGGCCGTCGCCGACGGGCGGCGGGGTGGCGAATTCGAGGTGGAGCTGGAAGTCGGGACCAAACTCGTCCTTCGTGAAAATGTCGCCGGTCTTGGGCGCGACTTCGGCGTAGCCATTTTCGACCTTCCACTTCGCGTCCTCGCCCTTCGCGTTTTTCCATTTTGAAAGATCCTTGCCGTCGAAAAGGACGACTGCGTCGCTCGGTGCGGTGCCGACTTTTTCCTGCGTGCTCGCTTCGCCGGGCTTGACGACCGTGGGCTGCGGGCGCTCGCCGTCGTGGACGTGCCATTTCGTGCCAGGGATGATCGGCGTATCTTGATAGCCGATCGGCTTTGCGGGTTTGTCCTCGGCGAATGCGAGGGTGGTGATGGCGATGAGTGCGGTGAGGATGCGCGGGGCGGTGGTCATGGTTGGAAGAGTGTGGAAGGTGAGCGCAGTGAGAGTCCGCCGCGAAGGAAAATCTTAGCAGGCTGTTTAAGAACGCGCGTAATCCCGATGTGGGAGACGGTTCGCCGGGGCGTCAGGCCTTGTGTGCAGGACGCCAGAAGGCCATGCGCCCCTCCCACCTCGGGGAAATTTCGGGGCGGAGTTGGAATTAGAATTGCTAGAATCACTCCGCATTCACCGAAAACCAGCCATGCCCGCGAAACACGCCCGATTCCAGATGCGCTCCAGCAGCCGTGCGAGCCAATCGCTTTTCCAGAATCCAAACATGCAGGAGGTTCTGGCGTGATTCTCGGCGCAGACCGCCGAATCCTGCTGGTGGACGACAACCCGTCCATCCACACGGACTTCAAGAAAGTCCTGCTGGATTCGCAGGTGAAAAACCAGGTGCTCGATGAAGCCGAGGCGATGCTTTTCGATGAAGCGCCGCGGCCGAAGCACCAGGCGGCGAAATTCACGATTGAATCCGCATTCCAAGGCCAGGAGGCGCTGGAAAAGGTGCTGGCGGCCATCGCCAAGGGCGAGCCGTTTGCGATGGCGTTTGTGGACGTGCGGATGCCTCCCGGATGGGACGGCATCGAGACGATCTCGCGGCTCTGGGAGGTGGACCCGTCCCTTCAGATCGTGGTCTGCACGGCGTATTCGGACTACTCATGGGAGACGATGTCCGAGAAGCTCGGCGTGAGCGAGAACCTGGTGCTGCTGAAGAAGCCTTTCGACAACGTGGAGGTGCTGCAGATTGCGCACTCGCTGACGAAAAAATGGCTCGTGACCCGGCAGGCCGCGTGGCGCCTGAGCGAGCTCGAGGAGATGGTGGCGAAGCGGACCACCGAGCTGGAATCCGCAGGCGCCGAGATCGCGCTTTCCGAGGAACGCTTTTCGAAGGCATTTCGCAACAGCCCGATTCCGCAGGCCATCCAGTCGCTCCCGGCGCAGCGGTTTGTGGACGTGAATGACGCCTTTCTCACGATGACCGGCTTCACGCGCGAGGAAGTCACCGGCCACACGCCGCTCGAGCTCGGGCTGTGCCTGGACTACGAGACGCGCTTTTTGAAATCTGCGAGCGAGGGAAAAGTCGTGCGCAACGTGGAGACGCAGATCGTCGGGCGCGACAAGGAACTGCACACGGCACTCATCTCGCTCGAGCCGCTCACCGTCGCGGGCCAGCCGCATATTCTCATGATGGCGCAGGACATCTCCGATCGGCTCCACCTTGAGCACCAGCTCAGGCAGGTGCAGAAGATGGAGGCCGTCGGCCAGCTCGCCGCGGGAATCGCGCATGATTTCAACAATCTGCTCACGATCATTCAGGGCCACGCGAGCCTGCATCGCGGCGCGCCCGGAATGCCGCGCGAGGTCGCGAATTCACTCGCGCAGATCAGCACCGCGGCCGAGTGCGCCGCGGATCTCACGCGGAAGCTGCTCACCTTCAGCCGCAGAAACATGGTGCGTCCGAAGGTGATCAAGCTCAACGACCTCATCAAGAAGCTCGGCGGGATGCTCCACCGGATGCTCGGGGAACGGGTCGATCTCGTGACGAAATTCACGCCGCAGCTCGCTTCGATTTTTGCCGACGCGACCAGTGTCGAGCAGGTGCTCATGAATCTCACGCTGAACGGCCGAGACGCGATGCCCGACGGCGGCACGATCACGATCAGCACGGCGAACGTGACCCTCGGCGAGGACGCCACATTGAACAACCCCGACGCGCGCCACGGCGACTACGTGTGCCTGAGCGTGACCGACACCGGCACCGGCATGGACGAGGCGACGCGCAACCGAATCTTCGAGCCGTTCTTCACGACGAAGGAACTCAACAAGGGCACCGGCATGGGCCTCGCCACGGTGTACGGCATCGTGAAGCAGCACGGCGGCTGGATCGAGGTGGGCACCGAACTCGGCAAGGGCAGCACCTTCCGCGTCCTCATCCCCTCGACGACCCGCACCGCCGCGCACCACAGCGAATCGCACCCCGAGTCCGTCGCAGCCGACGGCGACCACACGATCCTCGTCGTGGAAGATGACGCCGTCGTGCGTTCGCTCGTCGTCGAGGTGCTCACAAGCTACAACTACAAGGTCATCGAGGCGGAGAGCGGCGACGCAGCCATCAAACGCTGGCCGCAGTTCCGCGAGGAGGTGGACCTCCTGCTCACGGACATGGTCATGCCCGGGGAAGCAAACGGCCTCGCAGTCGCACGCCACTGCAAGTCGTCAAAGCCGGACCTCAAGGTCATCTACACGAGCGGCTACAGCAGCGAACTCTTCGGCAGCGACGTGCAGCTCGAAGACGGCGTGAACTACCTCCCGAAGCCGTACTTTTGCGGCAAGCTCACCGCCATCATCCGCAACGCGCTTGTCCATCGCACAGACGAGGAAGCGCTGCCGGTCGCGGTCTGATTTCGCGCCCTGCGAACAGTGCCCGCTCTTGAAGCTTGGTGTTGAGCGTTTGGCGTTTGAAGTTTGGCCCCGCGCAGCGGCCTCCCGGTTTCTGGATGCGCGTCCCGATCCGCACCGCGCCTGCGGCGGGCCAAACGCCAAACGCCAAACGCCAAACGAAAAGCATGATAACCCGCGGCACCGAAAGCTGGAACGTCTGCGCTACGAAGCCGCTCACGGATTTTTTCACTAAAGACACGCGGCGCACTTCGATTACCGTTGCCCGGACATGCGCCGAATTTTTGCCACGATCCTCTTTGCAGCCGCCGCACACGCCGCGCCCACGCGCGGCCAGGCGAATGCGCCCACGCGCGCGCAGGTGGAATTTTTCGAGAAGTCCGTGCGCCCGGTGCTCGCCGAGCACTGCTACAAATGCCACGGCGCGGAAAAGCAGAAGGGCGACCTGCGAATGGATTCGCGCGAGGCGCTGCTGAAGGGCACCGACACCGGCCCGGTCGTTTTCCCCGGTGATCCGGCGAAGGGCGCATTCATCAAGAGCATCCGCCACGAGTCGGATTACAGGATGCCGGAGAAAGCCCCGAAACTTTCCGATGCAACCATCGCCGCGCTCACCGAGTGGGTGAAGATGGGCCTGCCGTGGCCGGAGAACGACAAGGCCGCGCCGTCAAAGGCCGAAATCGCGCGGATGCACTGGGCCTTCCAGCCAATCCGCAAACCCGCCGTGCCCGCGGTGAAAGACACCACGCACTGGGCGCAGGGCGAGATCGATCGCCTCGTCCTCGCAAAGCTCGAAGCCGCGGGTCTCACGCCTTCGCCGATCGCCTCGCGGCACACGCTGATCCGCCGCGCGACCTTCGATCTCACGGGCCTCCCGCCAACGCCCGCCGAGGCTGCGGCTTTTGAAAATGATCCCTCTCCGACGCGCGACGCACTTGCGAAAGTCGTGGACCGTCTGCTCGCATCACCCGCGTACGGCGAACGCTGGGGCCGCCATTGGCTCGATGTCGCGCGCTACGCAGACGACCGCGGCTATCTCGTCAGCGGAGTGAGCCGCGAGTATCCGTTCGCGTGGACCTACCGCGACTGGGTCATCGCCTCGCTGAACGAGGACATGCCTTACGATCAATTTCTCACACGACAGATCGCCGCGGACCTCCCCGGCTCCGGCGCGAAGCCCGGCGACATCGCCGCGCTCGGCTTCCTCACGCTCGGCCGCAGATTCCTGAACAACGCCAACGACATCATTGACGACCGGCTCGACGTGATCCTGCGCGGCACGATGTCGCTCACGATCGGCTGCGCACGCTGCCACGATCACAAGTTCGATCCCATCACCGCGAAGGACTACTACGCGCTCCACGGCGTGATGGCCTCGTGCGAGGAGGACGCCGATCCGGAAAAACTCCCGCTGCTGCCCGGCGGAAAGACGACGCCGGAATTTGAAAAGGCACGCGCCGCAGTGACCGCGGAAATGCGCGACGCCGATCAGAAAATCGCCGACAAACTGAGCGCCACACTGCGCATCGCATCGGGACTTTCGATCTACTTTTCCGGCGACATCACCGAGTCGCTCACCACGAAGAACCAGCTCCCGCGCAAAATTCTCGACGACCGGAACAAGGTGAAGCTCAAGTTCGTGAAGCTCGAACTCGATCCCGGATCGGCACCGCGCGCGCACGTCCTTCGTGACCGGCCGCAGCCCGTGAAGCCGCACGTCTTCCTGCGTGGAAATCCGTCGCGCCCCGGTGAAGTCGTTGACCGCCGGTTCCCGTCATTCCTCGGCGGCGACGCCGCGCCGTTCAGCAAGCAAAACAGCGGACGCCTCGATCTTGCGAAAGCGATCACCGCGCCCGCGAATCCGCTCACCGCGCGCGTGATCGCGAACCGCGTGTGGATGCACCACTTCGGCACCGGCCTCGCGGCGTCGCCCGGCGACTTCGGCACGCGCACCGAGGCGCCCGTGCAGATGAACCTGCTCGACTGGCTCGCGACGAATCTCACCGAGCAGGGCTGGTCGCTGAAAAAATTACACCGCACGATTTTGCTCAGCAGCACGTGGATGCAAGACTCCGTGCATCCCTCGGAGGGCGCGGCAGAAAATCCAAAATCCAAAATCCAAAATCCAAAATCCGCCGACCCGGAGAATCGTCTGCTGTGGCATCAAAACCGCAAGCGTCTCGAATGGGAAGCCATCCACGACGCGCTGCTCGCCACCGCGGGAAATCTCGACGCAACGATCGGCGGACGCCCGGTGCAACTTTTCAAGGAACCCTTCCCGAAACGCCGCGCGGTGTACGCGTACATTGATCGCCAGAACCTCCCCGGCACGCTGCGCACGTTCGACTTCGCGAGCCCCGACCTCATGAACGCGCAACGCTCCACGACGAGCGTGCCGCAGCAGGCGCTCTACATGATGAACAGCCCGTTCGTCATCGCGCAGGCGGAGGCGCTCACCGACGCGCCCGATTTTTCCTCGACCTCACCCGAGGAACGCCAAGTGCAGATGCTCTACGAACGCGTGCTCGCACGAAAGGCCACGCCCGCCGAAGTGAAGACCGCGATCGAATACGTGAGGTCCGCCGAAGCCACGCCACGCACCGCACCCGTCGCCGCGTGGCAGTACGGCTACGGCAATTTCGACGCCTCCACGCGCAAGGTCACGTTCACGCCGCTTCCGCACTGGAACGGCTTGCAGTGGCAGTGCAGCCCGAAGCTGCCCGACGCGAAGCTCGGCTGGGTTCACATCAACGCCGCGGGCGGACATCCCTCGCTGGCTCTCGCCGCGATCCGCCGCTTCACCGCGCCGCGCGACATGACGCTCTCGCTCGCAGGCGAATTGCAACGCCCGCAATCCGACGGCGACGGCGTGCTCGGACGCATCGTCACTGCGCGACAGGGACAGCTCGCGGAGTTCGACGTGAAGCCCGCGGCAACAGTGCCCACCGCCCTCGCGCAGATCGTTCTGAAGGCCAACGAGACGCTCGACTTCATCGTGGAAAGCAGAGGCAACGACAACAGCGACAGTTTCCGCTGGCGCACCATGCTGCGCACGACCGACGGCGCGACGTTCGATGCAGCAAACCAGTTCACCGGCCTGCCGCCGAAGACGAATCCCTTCACACCGTGGGAACGTTTCGCTCAGGTGCTGATGGAGACGAACGAGTTCATGTTCGTGGACTGAGATCCTTCTCAAAATGACCGGGCATCGAAGAACGCGGATCTATCTGCTCCCCGGTCTCGACGGCACCGCGAAACTCCTCGGCCACTTCGTCGCCAAATGTCCGCCAGAATTTGAGCCAGTGCCGATCGCGTATCCTCCGGATCGCGTGTTGGACTATGATTCCCTTGCCGATGTCGTCGGCGCAAAGATCGCCGGCGATGTGCCGATGATCTTGCTCGGCGAGTCTTTCGGCGGGCCGCTCGCCCTGCGGCTGGCTTCATCGAAGCCAAAGAACCTCATCGGCGTCGTGCTTGTTGCCACGTTTGTGATGCCGCCTGCGCGCTCGTTCTGGCGATTGTTTCCGTGGGGTCTTGGCTTTCGGATGCGAGCGCCCGTCTATGCAATCCGCGCCGCGCTTGCCGGAAGGACTGCATCCGGCGAATTACTGCGTCGCGCCCGCGATGTGGTGCGCGAAGTGAGTGCCGATGTTCTTGCCGCGCGAGTCCGGAGCGTGCTCTCGGTGGATGCACGGGAGTGGTTGAGAAATTGCCCCTCGCCGATTCTCTACCTCGCGGGCAAACAGGATCGGCTCGTGAAGGCGCGGAGCTTTGAGGCGATCAATGAAATCCGCCCCGATGTCGTGCACCGCGAAATTGACGCTCCGCATTTTGTCCTGCAAATCGCACCGGCAGAAGCGTGGCGGGCGATCGGGGACTTCGTCGCGGAAACGGTCAGATCGTGATTTTCCCGCTCAGCGACATCGGCCCCACATTGCTCAGTGCATCTCCACCGCGCACGAGCCGAGGCCGCCACGGTAGTAGTTGAACTGCACATTGAGGTGATCCGCGAGGAGCGACATCGGCACGCACGGGTCGGCGATTCCCTTTGAAATCATGAGCGCGGTGAGCCGCTGGCCGAACGGGTTGTCGTGGCAGCCGGCCTGCCAGATGGAAACTTTCTCGGCCTTCCAAGTTTCCACCGGGCCGACCGTGATCGCCATCGTGGGCACCATCGAGATGTTACCGCCGCCGCTCGTGCGCGCGTTCTGTGCGATGGTGAGCGGGTGCAGTTCGACGACGCGCGTGGTGAGCGCGCGGTAGTCCGCGACCTTCGGCGCCACAGACTTGAATTTTCCGCGGCGCGGCAGCGGGTCGTTGAACGCCCAGTGCTTCACGTCGCCCTGCCCACCCTGCATCACGGCGCAGCGCACACCGGCGTCCCAGCTCGCGCGGTATGCGCGCGTGTCGGCCTTTGGGAAATGGAGGTGCGCGTCGGGCATCCGCTGCTTTTTCGCGATGCGGTTGAAGAGCATTTCGCGATCGGCCTTCTCGAATGAGAGCGGATGCGTGACCGGCACTTCTTTGCCCGTCGCGGGATCGAACCACTCGTCCATGCCCCAGAAATGTCCGCTGCGCACGTCGAGCCCGAGTTCGTTCACAAGCCGCGCGACGAGCGGGAGCTGCTCCGTCGGGCCGATGGGGCCGCAGATGCCGACGGGGTTGTCGGCCGTGCTCTGCTTCCACGCGTCAATGTATTCGAGCGCCTCGGCGAGGTAGAAATCTTCGAGCGTGTCGTACATCACGACGCGGAATCCGGGGCGCGAAAGTTTCGCGATGTCGCGCGGAGTGAGGCGCGCGGCTTCCTCGACGAGATCCTTCGGAAGACATGTGTAATCCCACCAATCGGGGGAGATGCTAGAGGTGCGGAGTTTCATGCAGGGAAGCAAAGGCGGAGGGCGCTGGGAAAGGCAAGTTCTCAGTTCTCAGTGCTCAGTTCTGAGTCGAGGCACGTCTTTCTGTGCACTGAGCAGTGACTCAGCTTGCGTAGAATTTTTTCCCAAGCCACGCGTGGATCGGGACGCACGCGAGCAGCGCGAGCGCGGCGAGCAGGCTCGCAGGGGTCTTGTGCAGCGCAGTGGGCACGCTCGGGAGGACGCACAGCGAGGCCTGCATCACCGGCATGATGCGGATGAAGGCGCCGATGCGCGGCGGCAGCGGCGCGGGAGGTTCGCGCATGAGTTCGGAGGTGTTCATCGCGGCGAGGATGATCGCGACGAGCCACAGCGCGGGCGACTGATCGCGCAGGAGCGTGTCCGTCGCCTGTTTCAAAATCACGAAGCCGATCAGCAGCGCGCCGAGCGGGAGCATTCGCGGGAGCCGCGGGTAGTCGCGCTTCGTCTCGTGGCGCGCGAGGTTTGTCACCGCCGCGATGTAGATCGAGACGATCAGGGCCGCGCCGATCGCGAAGACGAAGAAGCGCTGTCCGCTCGACGGTGCGAGCGCGGTGAGCAGCGCAGCGAGCACGGGCTGGAAGAATGCGAGGTTCGACGCGGCTTCGAGCATCTGCGGATCGGGTCCGAGTCCGGCGGCCGCGCCGAGCAGCAGGCTGAACCCGCGGCACACGCCCATGTTCAACGCGCCGATGACGGGGATTTTTTTTGTGAGGAAATTGTAGAGCACCACGCCGAGCACGGTGCCGATGCCCATGAGCAGTGCCTGAGGGCCGGCGAGGAAGCTGAACGCGAGGCCGAGCAGCGTGAGATTCACCGTGGCGAACCACG
This sequence comes from Verrucomicrobiota bacterium, assembly GCA_014189875.1. Lineage (GTDB taxonomy): Bacteria > Verrucomicrobiota > Verrucomicrobiia > Chthoniobacterales > Chthoniobacteraceae > SXWH01. Next base: position 14,267 of record BJFP01000045.1, read on the forward strand.
CGGTGTTGCGCGGGATTGCGCCGCTGGGCAGCGGACGTTTCGGGCGGTCGCGCGTGTCCTCGGCGAAATCCGCGAGGTCGTTCATCGCGAGTCCCGCGGCGTAGATTGCCAGGCTCGCGAGCACGGCGCAGAGCGCGCGCAAATCGAGCCGTCCACCGGTGGCGATGAGGAATCCCGCGAGCGGATCGCCCGGCACCGTGAAGAGGTTCGGGAGGCGGAAAAGTTGCAGCCAGGCTTTCATTCGGGGCTACGCATTACGGGCCGCATGCGAGGACGCCAAGGCGCAAAGCTGTCCGACAGAGCGCACACGCACGCCGCACGCCGTTCACCGCTTCTGCGTGAAGTAGTAGATGCCGTCCTGCACTTTTTCGTACTGCGTGCGCTCCGTGGATTTCAAAATCTCGGATGCGCCCGCCGGCACGATGTGCAGGCCGTATTCAAGACCCGGCGCCGCCACGAGCGAGATGGCGAGTCCGTCGCGGTAGAGGTTCATGCGGAGCGGGCGGAGCTTCAGGAATGCGGCCGGCCACAGCTCCGGCTGGACGGGGACAAGCTCGGGGCCCGCGGGCCTGAGCAGCTTCGCCGTGAGTTGCGCGACTTCGGCCCGCAGTCCCGCCGCGTCCGCTCTGCGCAGGCGCGAGAGCGAATTGCTCCGCGGGTCGGAACATGCGGCGAGCGGGAGCAGCGCGAGGAGGAGCAGCAGGCGGAATGGGAGCACTGGGTTGAGAGTTGAAGGTTGAGAGGAAAAAAGGTGTCGCACCGCGGTGCTGCGGGTCACGGGTGTTTTTCCATCTGCATGAAACTCGCACCCGAAGCGCACGCAGGTGATTCTTTGCCTCTCAACACTCAACACTCAACTCTCAACTTCCTCAGTCGAGGCCAGCGACGAGGAGCACGATCTCGCCCTTCGGCGGATGCGCGGTGTAGTGGGCGAGGAGTTCGGCGGCGGTGCCGCGACGATATTCCTCGAAGGTCTTCGTGAGCTCGCGCGCGACGCAGAGCAGGCGCGCGGGCATGAGCGCAGCGGCAGCAGTGAGCGTCTTCACGAGACGGTGCGGCGATTCAAAAAATACGGTCGTCTCCGTGCGCTCGCCCGCGGCGCGCAGGTCGCGCTCGCGCCCTCCGCTTTTCACGGGGAGAAATCCCGCGTAGTAAAATTTCGTCGCATCGAAACCCGAGCCGACGAGCCCGGTGACGACTGCGCTCGCGCCCGGCAGCACGGTGAACGGAATGCCGCGCTCGCGGCACGCGCGCAGGATGCGATGGCCGGGATCGCTGATGCCTGGCATGCCGGCATCCGTGATGATCGCGATTTTTTTTCCCGCCGCGAGCTGGCCGATGAACTCCGCGGTGCGCATTGCCTCGTTGTGCTCGTGGTAGCTCACGAGCGGCTTCTGGATGCCGAAGTGCCGGAGCAGATTCAGGCTGTGCCGCGTGTCCTCGCAGGCGATGAGGTCGGCATCCTTCAGCACTTCGAGTGCGCGGAGCGTGATGTCGCCAAGATTGCCGATGGGCGTGGGGACGAGGGTGAGCACGGGGAAGGTTGAGAAGTGAGAGGTAAGAGGAAAAAATCAGCGCCTTGCGCGCTGCGCTATGGCTCCGGGTGTTTCAATCGCGGCGTGAATCATTGAGTGAAACGAGGGCGCGCGATTCTTCGGCTCTCAACTCTCAACCCTCAACTTCCCCCATCACCAGCCTTCGCTGATGAGGCTGGAGATTCGCGTGGCCATGTCCTCGACGGCGAGGGGAATCGCCTGCCGTTCATCCTGCGCGGAATCGGCGGTGAGCAGATTCGATCCGCTCGATCCGACTGTGACGAAAAAATTCGTCGTACCGGTCACATTCCGCTGATCGAGCACCGTCCCGGTGCCCGTGGTCACGAGCCGGTAGTTGGCGCTGATGGTGAGCCGGTATTCCGAACTTTGCAGCACGTTCCCGCGCACGGCGCGCGAAGGCAGGCGGCTGATGCTCTGGAGTGTGCCGTAGAGGATTGCGTCCGCGCGATCCTCGTTGGTGACCTGGTACGTCCCGTCGAGCTGGAGTTGCTTGATGACCGCACTGGCAAGCATCGCCTCCATCCGCGGCTCGAGCGTGTTGTTTCTGAAATTCTTCACGCAGATGCGGCGCACATTCTCGAGCTTCTTCGGCTTCACCGGGCCGACGTGGTAGCCGCACGACACGCAGAGGAGCGCTGTCAGCAGCGACAGCAGCGAGAGCACGGACCTCATTGCGCCTTTTTCGGAGAATCGGTGACGGTCTTGCCCGGCTCGGGCACGGGCGGCAGAGGCGCGAGCGGGATGAGCGAGTCGCCGGTGCGCAGCTTCGGAAGCGAAGGATCCTGTAGCGGATCCACGGCCGGGAGCGGCGGCTCGGTGAACGGCCCCATCGGCGCGACCGGCGTCCTCAGGTGCGGGCGTCCGTCGTCGGGCAGCGGCGGGAGCGGGACGTACGGGCCGTTGTAATCGGGCCGGCTCGCGACATCCACGCGCGCCTGTGCGCGCCGGCGTGCGAGCGCCATGTCGCCAGTCTGCGCCCTCTCGGGGGCGGAGCGCAGCACATCCGCACCGGCGATGGTCTTGAGTTCCTCGATGCGCTTGCGGGCCTGGTCGCTTTCCTTGCCGCCGGGCGCGCTCCGGATCACCTCGTAGTAGTACACCGCCGCAGCCTTGTAGTTCTTCGTCTTGTCGTAAAATTTCGCGATGTCCATCGTGTTCTTGATCTCGGCGGTGTTGAGCGCCTTCATGTTCTCGCGGGCCTGCGCCGACTTCTCGCTCTTCGGCTGGCGGTTCGTGAACTCCTCAAACGACTCCATCGCCTGCTGCCGCGTCTGCTGGTTGTAGCTGCCCGTCTGCGCCTCGTGGAGCTGCACGTAGCCGATCTGATACTGCGCGTCGTTAGCCACGGGATCGCCGGGGAAACGGCTGATGACCTCCTTGTATGCGGCGACCGCCTCCGGGACCTTCGCCTGCTTCTCAAGGGCGAGACCGTAGTTGAACAGCGACAGCGGCGCGAGGCGGTGGAAAGGTGCGCGTTTCACAATTTCGGCGAACATTTTCTCCGCATCCTCGTAGGGCGATTTCAACTGCACCGACAGTCCGAGCACCCGCGATTTCTTGCCGCCGAGGTAGAGCTTCGCGATGTCGAACTGCGCCTTGATCACCGGGTCGAAATCCGTCCCGCTCGGATACTTCGTCGTGTACTCCGTGTAAGCCTTGAAGGCCGCCTGCGTGTCGCCCTTGCTCTCCAAAATGTGCCCGATGTGAAACTGTGCCTTCGCTGCCGCCGCAGTCAGCGGGTCGGACTTCACGATGCTGCGGAACACCTTCAGCGCCGAGTCCAGCTTGCCCGCGGCCTCCAGCGCCTCGCCACTGCGGAGTTCCTGCTGCGCGGCGGAGTCGTTGATGTTCGCAGGCTCGGTCTTCTCCGCTTTTTTCGACCCGAACGGCTTCCATCCGAAGATGTCCACCGCGTGCGCCATCGGTGCCGCACAGAGGATCGCGGTGAAGGTGAGGGCTGGGATGATTGCTAACTTTCGCATATAGAACGCGCACGGTGGAGCCAGTCTGCGGATGCGTCAAGCAGCGCGCTCGCAGTTTTCGTATGCGGATAAAAATCACACTGGCGACGAGGCCGCAGATCTTTTTGTGAACCGCAGATGAACGCGGATGGGATCGTGAGAGGTGTGTCCTATTTTGGAGTTTGAAGTTTGGCCCCGCGCAGCGGCGTTGTGGTGTCACGAAGCGCATCCAAATTCGTGAGGTGCCTGCGGCGAGCCAAACTTCAAACGCCCAACTCCAAAAGCCAAGAGGAAGACCGCCCGCCGGAGCTCGCACAGGCTGCATAAATATCCGCGTTCATCTGCGGTTCCCACCCCGCGCCCGCAGGCATCCGCCGCGCAGATTCGGAGCTTCGCGACAAAAAGCAAAATGCCCTTTGACATCGCCCGAGTGCCGGACTATCAACGCCACCCTTTTTCCAACCGTACACCAACTGCCTTTCACCATGCCAACCACAGAAGTCATCCTCACCGCGAAAGTCGAGCACCTCGGCGCAGAAGCCGATCTCGTCCGAGTGAAGTCCGGGTATGCCCGC
>BJFP01000046.1 GCA_014189875.1 Verrucomicrobiota bacterium
GCACGGCCTGGATTTCCGTCGCCTCGCGCGGGCCGAGGAACATCGGCGAGCCGTCGAGGTGATTTTGAAAATGCACACCCTCGGGTGTGATCTTGCGCAGCTTCGCGAGCGAGAAGACCTGGAAGCCGCCGCTGTCCGTGAGGATCGGTTTGTCCCATCCCATGAAGCGGTGCAGGCCGCCAAATTTCTTCATCACCTCCATGCCGGGGCGGACGAAAAGGTGATATGTATTCCCGAGGATGATCTGCGCGCCGAGCTGCGTGAGTTCGTCGGGCGATATCGCCTTCACGCTGCCCTGCGTGCCGACGGGCATGAACTGCGGCGTCTGGATGTCGCCGCGCTTCGTGCGCAGGATTCCGCGGCGTGCTTTCGAGGATGGATCGGTGCCGAGCAGTTGAAACATGGGGCGCGGACGATAGTCGGCGGGGGCGCAGGATGAAGGACGAAAAACAGGCCCTCTTCCGCCACGACGGATGCCGCGCGGCAGGCGCGCCGGTCAGGTTTCAAGTGTCCTTACGAGCGTCGGAAAAAACCCGCGTCGGAGCGGGACGGCTGGAGCATCGCGCCCGTTTTCGGCGGCTGTGCGATCTGTTCGATGGAGGGCGGGATGGTCGCTCGGCTCTTGAAGATGAACTTCGCCGTGATGAAAAGGATCACCGCGACGACGATGGCGACGGCACCGACCACGGCGGGATTCCACCAATTGAAATCCTCGCAATGCGGACAATGCATGCGCGTCCAGCGATGCTTCGTGCGGCAGCGCGGACAACGGATACTGAAACGAAAGAATCTCTTCCGCCTCGTGTCGGGATTGGAAACGGGAGGCGACATGGTGCGTGGGGAGGAGGAGGCAACGGGGCGACAAGCGGCTGCTACATCACGGACTGCAGGGCGGGAAGGAGAAAGGCGCACGCGTGTCCGCAGATATTCACTTCCGCACTTCGCGCGCCCGCTCCTCCGCATCCACGAGCGAGAGGAATACATTTTCCAGCCCGCCCTTTTCCACGCTCATCGCGCGCAGTTCCTCCACGGTGCCGAGGGCGATGAGTCGCCCGGAATGAATGATGCCGACGCGATCCGCGAGTTCCTCCGCAACGCTGAGCTGATGCGTGCTCAGGAAAATCGTCATGCCTGCGCGCGAGCGTTCCTTGAATTCATCCTTCACGATCCGGGCGTGCATCGGATCGAGGCCGACCATCGGCTCATCAATCACGAGCACTTTCGGATCGTGCAGCAGCGCGCTGCTGATCACGAGCCGCTGCCGCGTGCCGTGGCTGAGATTTTCCGTCAGCTCGTGGCGGTAGTCGTGGAGGTGGAAGCGATCGAAGAGCGACTCCATCCGCTCCTCGATGATGCGCGGCTCCATCCCGAAGATGTCGCCGACAAACTGCATGAATTCGACCGCGGTGAGCTTGTCGTAAGTGTAGGGAAAGTCGGGCACGTAGGCGAGGCGCGCCTTGGCTTCCTCGGGATTTTTTTGAACATCGAATCCTGCGACCGATGCGCTGCCGGCGCTCGGCTTCAGCAGGCCGGCGAGCATCTTGATCGTGGTGGTCTTGCCCGCGCCGTTTGGCCCGAGGAATGCGAAGAACTCGCCCTGAGGGACATCGAGGTCGAGTGACTCCACGGCGGTGAGGGTGCCGAATTTTTTTGAGAGGCCCTTCGTCTGGATCATCGTGTGAGATTAAGTGGCGTGAGCTTCCAGCCGAGCACCGGCACTTGCGCGGAGAGCACCTGCCCGAGCTGGCTGAGATGCGCCTCCACGACGCTCTGCCCGCCGGCCTTGATCGAGAGCAGAAAAGTTTCCAGCTTCTGTCCGTTGATGACGAGCGACGACGACTGCGCGGAGACTTCGAATTTCGGCATCTCGCTCTGCGATGCCTTGAGCTGCTGCATCATCGTCGGGTCCACTCCGGCGCGGCTCATCAGCGTGCCGAAGCCCGCCTCGTCGAGCGTGAAGGCCGTCGCATTGGTGACCTGCCCGCCGACGTTCGTGCCGAACGTTGCCGAGTTGGCCGCGAAGTCCACGATGACATCAATGTGCTGCCCGATCTCCGGCGTCGTGAGATCGAGGTGCAGCCGCTCCGGTGAAAATGTCGGGCTCATCTCGTGCGTGCCGATCCACGAGACGCGCTGCTTTTTGCCAGTCGGCAGGGTGAAATGCACGCTGCCGTTGAATTCGAGCACACGGCGTCCGGTGCCGGGCAATGTGTGGGGCTGGACATGCAGGAATCCGGGATCTTTCTCCGACGAAAAAATGCGAAGGTCGGACGACTGCTGGTGCTGAAATGCAACCTGCGCGACGTAACTGAGCGGGACCTGGTTCAGGCGCGTGGACTCCGGGTAGAGTTCGCGCACGATGAGCAGCGCGGTCATGACCAGCCAGAAGCCGCTGATGAGGATGATCGCGAGGCGGTGGAGCATGGGGCCAGCTTAGATGACGGATGATGAATGGCGAATGACGAAGGGGTGATCCGCCATTGGTCAGCAATTCCCGCGCGCGATCATTTCCTCGTTGCAGTCGTCGATCGTTTCACGCGCTTTTCCACGAGCGCGTAGGCGTTGTGGTTGTGGATGCTCTCGAAGTTCTCCGCCTCGACGCGATACCAGGTGATGTTGCGGTCGCGGTTCGAGCGGGCGGCGACATTGCGCACGAGATCCTCGACGAAGACGGGATTGTCGTAGGCGCGCTCGGTCACGGCCTTTTCGTCGGGCCGCTTGAGCAGGCTGTAGAGTTCGCAGCTCGCGCTCTGTTCGACGAGGGAGATCATGTCCTCGATCCAGATCGGCTTCACGCTGCGCACGCTGTAGGTGACCTGTCCGCGCTGATTGTGCGCGCCGCGCTCGGAGATGGCCTTCGAGCACGGGCAGAGCGTCGCGACGGGGACGATGACGGTGACGATGAAATCCTTGCGCCGCTTTTCCAGCGTCGCCTCGAAGCGCACGGCATAGTCCATGAGTCCGACCGCACCGGTCACGGGCGCGTGCTTTTCGAGGAAGAACGGGAACTCAAACGTGACGTGCGAATTTTCCGCATCGAGGCGAGTCGCGAGATCGCGGAGGATCGTCTGGATGTTGTCCACATGCAGCACGGGGCCGAATTCATTCAGCACCTCGACGAAGCGGCTCATGTGCGTGCCCTTGAAGTGGTGCGGCAAATCCACGGTGAGCGTGGCCGTCGCGACGGTGTGCTGGAGCTTGCGCGCCTTGTCGCGCACCTGGATGGGATAGCGCAGTCCGCGCACTCCCACGCGATCGATCGCGATCCCGCGCCGGTCGCGCTGGCCCTGTGTGTCGTGCAATTTTTTGATCGGCTGCAACTCCATGCGCGCAATGAGCCGCTTCGCGCACATCCGTGCAAGGCGCGAGTGGTGGAATGCGACCTCCGGGCGCGTTTCCACCGGCGAACGACCGCGGGCTTTTCCGCGGCAAAGGATGGGTGTTGGTGGCTTGCAGCATCGAGCAGCGTGCAGACCGCCAGGTGGATATGGATGCCGCGTCGTTTGTCGTCCGCGCGCCGAAGCGTGCCCGGAGGTCACGCTCCACCGGGAATTTCCTCGCATCACCGCGCACGCGCGCTAGAACCGCGCGCTCTTATGCCAGACGAAATCCGCCAGCTCCGCATCGGCCTGCCCTCGGGCAGCCTTCAGGAGCCGACCATCGCCCTTTTTGCAAAAGCCGGCTTCTCGATCGCCGTCTCCAGCCGCAGCTACAAGCCGGCGGTGGACGATCCCGAACTGGTGATCCGCCTGCTGCGCGCTCAGGAAATTTCGCGCTACGTCGAGCACGGCTTCCTCGACTGCGGGCTCACGGGCCGCGACTGGATCGAGAACAACGGCAGCGACGTCGAGCGCCTGTGCGATCTCGTCTTCAGCAAGACCAGCTCGCGTCCCACGCGCTGGGTGCTGTGCGTGCCGGAGGATTCGCCGGTGAAAAGCGTGAAGGACTTGCAGGGAAAAGTGATCGCGACCGAGGCCGTGGAAATGACGCGCGCATTTCTCGCGAAGCACGGCGTCACCGCCGAGGTGGAATTTTCCTGGGGCGCGACCGAGGTGAAAGTGCCCGACCTCGTGGACGCGATCGTGGACGTGACCGAGACCGGCTCCTCGCTGCGCGCAAACAAGCTGCGCATCGTCGAGACGCTCATGGAGAGCGTGCCGCAATTCATCTCAAACAAGGCCGCCTACGCCGACGCATGGAAGCGCGGGAAGATGGATCGCATCGTCCTCCTGCTCCAAGGCGCGCTCGCCGCACGCGATCTCGTCGGCCTGAAAATGAATCTGCCCGAGGAAAAACTGCAGGGCCTCCTCAAGGCGCTCCCTGCGTTGCGGAATCCCACCGTCGCGCACCTCGCCATCCCCGGCTGGGTCGCGATCGAGACGATCATCGATCATAAGATCGTCCGCGAAATCATCCCGCAGCTCAAGAGTCTCGGGGCGGAAGGCATCATCGAGTATCCGCTGAACAAGGTGGTGCACTGAGCCACGCACGACGGCGTAACCTCGGCGTGCAATCTCACGTCGGGATGTGCAGATTTCCGCCGCGAAACTTTTCCCCGCCTTCCTGCTGCTCGTGTCCGTTGCATTGCCGCACGCCGAGGCGCGGCTCGGCGAGACGGAGGGGCGGTCGCAGTTGCGCTACGGGCACGCGCGTCTGAGGGCGAAGATTTCTTTGCGCTCCCGTGGGCCTCTGCTAGCTACGCCGCCCCATGCGAATCCTTGTCACTGGCGGCTGCGGCTTCATCGGCAGCAATTTTGTGCGGCTCCTGCTCTCAGCACGGCCGACGTGGACGGTCCATAATCTCGACGCGCTGACCTACGCGGGCAATCCGGCGAACCTCGCGGATGTCGCGCCGCAGGCTGGCGCGCGCTACGTCTTCCACAAGGCGGACATCGCGGATGCTCCGGCGGTCGAGCGCATTTTCGAGGAGGGAAAATTTGACGCCGTGGTGAACTTCGCCGCGGAGTCGCATGTCGATCGCTCCATCTCGGGGCCGCTCGCCTTCATCCAGACGAATGTCGTCGGCACGGCGGTGATGCTCGACGCGGCGCGGCGGCACAAGGTCGCGCGCTTTTTGCAGATCGGAACGGACGAGGTGTACGGCTCGCTCGGGCCGACGGGCCGGTTCACGGAGGAGTCGCCGCTGCAGCCGAGTTCGCCGTATTCCGCGAGCAAGACGAGCGCGGACCTGCTCGCGCTGGCGCACTTTCACACGTTCAAGCAGGAGGTGCTCGTGACGCGCTGCTCGAACAACTACGGGCCGTACCAGTTCCCGGAAAAACTCATCCCGCTGATGATCACAAACGCGCTCGGCGACATCCAGCTCCCCGTGTACGGCGACGGGTTGAACGTGCGCGACTGGATCCACGTCCACGATCACAACGAGGCCGCGCTCGCCGTGCTGGAGCGCGGGCGCGCGGGCGAGGTTTACAACATCGGCGGCGATGGCGAGCTGACGAATATCGAAGTCGTGAAGATGATTCTCAGCGAATTGAAGAAGCCGGATTCGCTGATCAAATACGTGCAGGATAGGCTCGGCCACGACCGGCGGTATGCGATTGATTCCAGCAAGACGCAGAAGGAACTCGGCTGGGCGCCGAAGCACCGGCCCGCGCAGGGAATCAAGGAGACGATCGCGTGGTATGTCGCGAACCGCGCGTGGTGGGAGCCGCTGAGGAAGATTTAGGATTTAGGATTTTTCTGTGCCGCCCGCCTGTTGTTTTCCCATGCCGTTTTGCTTCGTGCCCGGAGCAAATCTTAAATCCTAAATCCTAAATGCCCTCGCCTCTCATCATCGTCACCGGAGCCGGAGGCCGTCTGGGTGCCGCGCTCGTCCGCGAATGGAAATCCGCCGGCCTCAATGTGCTCGGCCTTGCGCGCCAGGAACTCGATCTCGCGCAGCCGGAGCAGATGCGCGTGGTGTTGGCGTCGCTGGATTTCGGTGTGCTCGTGAACTGCGCCGCGCAGACGAACGTGGACCGCTGCGAGACGGAGCGCGACGAGGCGATGCGGATCAATGCACATGCTGTCCGCACCCTCGCGGAAATCTGCAAGGCGAAGGGCGCGCGCTGCATTCAGATCAGCACGGACTACGTGTTCGACGGCGCAAAAACATCGCGTTACACCGAGGACGATCCGGTCGTGCCGATCAGCCATTACGGCGAATCGAAGCGGGCAGGGGAACTCGCGGTGCTTGATGTGTCCGATCGAAATCTTGCGGTGCGTGTGTCGTGGGTGTTCGGCCCGGATCGGCCGAGCTTTGTGGATGGCATCGTGAAGCGCGCGCTCACCGAGGAAAAGGTCGAGGCCATCGCGGACAAGATCGCCGTGCCGACTTACACGCTCGATGCCGCGCAATTGCTGAAGCCGTTTCTCTTCGACGTTCCTGCGGGCGGCGTGCTGCATCTCTGCAACGGCGGCTCATGCACCTGGCAGGAATACGGCCAGCACGCACTCGACTGCGCCGCAGCCGCCGGGATGCCGCTGAAGGCGCGCACGGTCGGGCCGTTGAAGATGGCGGATCTGAAGGCGTTCATCGCAAAGCGTCCGCCCAACACCGCGATGTCCACGGCGAAGCTGACGAGGCTCACCGGCATCGCGCCACGCGACTGGCGCGAGGCGGTGCGCGAATACATCACGCAGCACGTCGCGGTGAACGGCTGAGCGCGGACTCCGCGCTTGCTCAGTTCCAAAGCTCCGCGAGATCGGGATCCTGCCGCGCGTTTTTCTTGATTGCGGAGTTCAGCTCGATGGCGGCCTGCACGCATTGCCGCGCGACGGTGAGATTGCCCCAGCGCGCCTCGTAGCAGGCGAGATTGTAATGCAGGATGCCGGTGCGGCGCAGCCACTCGGGTGCGTCGAGAAGCACGCGCGCGGCCTGTTCGCCGAGATTGAGCTGATGCAGGGCAAACGCGCGCTGCACGGTGAATTCGTCCTCGGAACGGTGAAGCCCCGCGCCGCGTGCGGAGAGCCGCGCCGCATTTCTCCAGCGGCCGAGATGAAGGAGCACGCGGATGCGCGCGATGAGCACGTCGCAGTCGTCCTGCTCGTGTTCGGAAATGGAATCAAGTTCACGGAGCGCGTCGCGGTGGAGGCTGAAGAACACGTAGCCTTCCGCGGCCTGGAGCGCACGGCACGTGGCCACGGGGTGCTGCTTAGGATTGTTGGTCAGCGTCAGCATGGTGCTGTGGGTGATTTAGCATCGCCCGTGCCACTGGATTCTCACGGGGGTGCGACTGGCGCGCGCGGCTGTGGGGCGATGGAAAAACCGCGTGCGGAGAATTCGCTTGCGCGCATTGCGGCAGGTCTCCACACCCACGCGCTTCAATGAGCACAAGGATCAAGAATCTCGGGCCGTGTGAATTCGCATCGCCGCTTCAGACTGCGAGCAGCCTGGAGATCAAATTCCGCAGCGACGACGAACGCGTGCTGATCGAGCACAAGGTGGACATCCGCGGGCCGGTGATCGATCCGCGGGACAGTGACAAGCTGAGTTTCGAAATGGCCGGGCCTCGCGCGAAACTGTTATTCGATCCTTCGCGCACCACCGCCGGAATCGTGACGTGCGGGGGCCTGTGTCCCGGACTGAACGACATCATCAAGGGCCTCGTGACGCAGCTCTCGACGCGATACGGCGTCACAAAAATCTTCGGCTTCCGCTACGGCTACCAGGGCCTCGTGCAGAGCATGGGCCACACGCCGATCACGCTGCGGCCCGAATCGGTGAAGCAGATCCATCTGCTCGGCGGCAGCGTGCTCGGGAGTTCGCGCGGCAACCAGCCGGTGGACCAGATGGTGGACACGCTCGAAGACATGGGCGTGGACATCCTTTTTGTCGTCGGCGGCGACGGATCGCTGAGGGGCGCGCAGGCGATCTCCGAGGAAATCGAGAGGCGCGGGCTGCGGAAGTCAGTCGTCGGCATCCCGAAGACGATTGATAACGACATCCAGTACCTCGACAAATCGTTCGGCTTCGAGACGGCGTTTGCGGAGGCGGTGAAGGTCGTGCGCTCGGCTCATGCGGAGGCGCTCGGTGCGCCGAACGGCATCGGGCTTGTGCGGCTCATGGGCCGCGCTTCGGGCTTCATCGCGTGCTACGCAGCGCTCGCGGATGGGAATGTGGATTTCGTTTTGATTCCCGAGGTTGATTTCCGACTCGACGGCGAGCGCGGGCTGCTCGAGGCGATCCGCTACAAGATCGCGAAGAGAAAAAGCGCGGTGATCGTCGTCGCCGAGGGGGCGGGGCAGAGGCTGATGGAGGGCTACGAGGAAAAGGACGCCAGCGGCAACGTGCGCCCGAAGGACATCGGCATTTTTCTGCGCGACAAAATCACGGGCTTCTTCAAGGACCGGAAGATCGATCTCACGCTGAAGTACATCGATCCGAGCTACGCGATCCGCAGCGTGCCGGCAAATGCGCAGGATAATTTCTACTGCCAGCATCTCGCGCAGCATGCCGTTCATGCCGCGATGGCGGGCAAGACCGCGATGCTCGTCGGGCGCTGGCATTGCTCATACGTGCATGTGCCGATCCCGTTCGTGACCGAGGGGCGCAGCCACGTGGACCCCCACGGCGACCTGTGGCGCGCGGTGCTCGAGAGCACGAACCAGCCCGCGAACCTGCTCTGACGCTGCCTTTCAAAATGAAACGGACGGTCTGTGAGGAGGGATCACCAGCCGTGCAGCCTGAAATTTTGTAGCCGGGACTTTCCAGTCCCGGCGATCCTCAGGCCAACGAATGCCGGGACTGGAAAGTCCCGGCTACGGAGCAGCACGTCAGTTCTTCTTCGCAGGATTGCGCGTGATGATGCTCGCAAAGGTGAGCATCACGACCACCCCGGCAACGCAGGCCCAGATCAATTTTGCATTGGAGTTTTCCTCCGCGGGGGCGTCCGCTTTTCCGGACTTCTCCGTCGGCACTGCGGCGACGGTCTGCGCGTTCGGAATGCCTCTTGCAGCACCGGCATCGCTCTTCGGGAAGCCCGATGCGATCGGGATTGCAGCCCGCGTCGGCGCCGCGGCGGGAAGGATCCGGAAACTCGCAGCGGCCTGCTGAAGCTCGATATCCTGCGCCCCCTCCTGCCCGCCGCCCCGCAGCATCGTGACGCCGAAGACGTAGCCGCCGGCCGAGGCATAGCGGATCACGCCGCGGACCTGCTGCGCGCCCGCGCCGGCGCGCACGGGATATTGCAGCCAGTCAAAGCCGCCGGCTCTCACGGTCGCGTGGCCGACGAACTCGTAACCGAACTGCCGCAGTTGCGCCTCGAGTTCCTTCTGCAACGTGACATCGGAGATTTTCGCGTCGCGGTATTTTTCCACGACGCTGATGCCGAAGACGGCCTGCTTCGCCGCATTCTGCATCGTGAGCACGGGCGCGATGCCGGGTGCGGGCGGTGCATCAATGATCTGCCAGCCCGGGCTCTCCGGGATGTTTGCGGCGCAGTGAAAGATTTCGTTTTTCCACTCGGCTGCACGGGCGGAGACGGCGAGGCAGAGGAGCAGGATGTGGACGGGTGCGCGCATGGACGGGTAGCGAATGGTTTTGCCGCCGCGGGCTCAAGAGCGCTCTTTCGCGGCACGCTGGCTGAGGATCAGCATCGCGGCATACGCGATGATCAGCATCGCCGCAGCGCCTGCGGTTCCGAACATGGCGATCTTGAAAAAAATCCCCGCGGGCTTCGCGCTGTCGGTCGGTGACGGAAGCGCTTGATCCACGAACCGGAATGTCTCCACCACCCGCATGAACTCCGGATCGTCTGAGCGGTTTGCCTCACCTTTTCCGTAGGCCGTGATGAGATAGAGGCTCCTCCCGCGCATCACGGCGCGCGCGACGCCGAGCTGCTTCCCTGCGAGGGCGTCCCTCCGTTGCGCGATGAACTGGATGCACGGCCGGTCATTCCATGTGAGCTGCGACGAGCTGTCCGTGCTCCATCCCTGCGACTCCAGCACTTCGGTGATCCGTTTCACGAGCACGGGGTTTTTCAGATCCCCGGAAGGCATCTCCTTGACGTAGGTCAGCAATATGCCCCGGCTCGTCGTCATCGAGGCGGCGTTCAGGACCACTTCGCCGAGCGGAAGCTGCTGCCGCATTCCGTGAGTCCACGACTCCTGCGTCGGGATCGTCAGCGCGCAGTGGTATAGTTCCGAGATCCATTCATCCGCCGAGGCACGCGGAAGCGTCGTTGTGAAAATCAGCAGCAGCGTGCAGAGGAGAAGCGTCTTCAAATCGCCGCGAACAAATCACAGAGCCGCGCATTTTGCCAGCGCCCGGCGTGAATCTGCTCGCTCGCCGCCGCAGCCACGCGGCAGTGTTGCCGCCATGCGCATTTCTGGAATCGCCGTTCATCGCATCGCCATCGCCGACCCGCCGCTCCGGTCGAGCTACGGCCTCCACCAGCCGTATGCGCTGCTCACGTATTCCGCAGTCGAGACCGCGTGCCTCGATCCCATCGGCCGCGCCGCCGCCCAGCCCGTGTGCGACATCATCGGCGGGCGGATCAAGTTTGTGGACGGCAGCGTCGGCATCCCTGACAAGCCCGGCCTCGGTGTGGATCTCGGCCACGATCAGCTCGCGCGCGGACGCGAACGCGACGCGAAGTGCCCCTACCGCAAGCGCGACGAGACCGCGGAAATGCGCACGCATGTGACCCCTAACTGGGAGCGGCTTCTGCCGAGCTGGTAATGTCATATCACGCAAAAAAATTCGGCGTCCTCGTAGCAGCGGTGCTCGCGTTTGGAGCGGGCTGCACCGTCCGCTCCGTGCCGATCTCGACCGGCGCCGAGGCGCGGCTCCGCGCGAGCGCGATTTCCGGCGACAAGCTCGGCTTCCATATTCTGCCCGGCGGGCAGAAATATCGCCTCCAGCTTTTCCGCGCGAACCTTCCGAAGCATCCCGTCGAAGTGCCGATGGATCGCAGCGTCGCAGGGCTGCCGACGATCCGCATGAGCCTGAACCACGCGAAGCCCGTGCGCTTCATCGCGGACAGTGGCGCGCAGCTCAGCGTCGTCGAGGCCGGCACCGCACTCGGCGTGAAGGCCGACGTGTACGCACCTGCCGATGGCACGCTGCGCGTCCAGGGAATCGGCGGCGAGGAGCGCGCGTGGCTCGCGCGTTTTTCCACCGCGACTCTCGGCGCGATCGAGTTCAACGATCTGGTCACCATCGTCCGCCGCGCGACATCGGCGATGCGGTTCGGCGGCGTGCGTGTCGGCGGCTTCGATGTGAACCTGCTCGGCGCGCCGGTGCTCTCCGCGTTCTCGTTTGTCACGTTCGACTACCGCGCAAAGCGCATGATGTTCTCCGGCACCACACCATTCGTCCCCTCGCGCGGAGCCGTGCGCGTGCCGATGCAGATGCGCGACTCGCTCCCGTACGTCCCGGTGCAAATCAACGGCCGCACCTACTCCGCACTCGTGGACACCGGCGCGCGCGATCAGCTTTTCATCAATGAGGAGATCGTCCGCGAGCTTGGCCTCGAGGCCAACGCGAGCGCCGGCGGCACATTCAAGGCGGCGGGACTTGGCGGGATGATTCGCGGGCGCACATTCCGCCTCGCCGTGATTCACGTCGGCGGGATGCCCGTGCCGGATGTCCTCGTGGACAGCAGCGGCGGCCCGTGGAAAGTGCGAATCGGCTCTGAGCTGCTCGAGCGCTGGCGCACGACATTCGACTTCCGCAACCGCGCACTGTGGCTGGAGATGCCCGCGCTGTGAGCCGGGCCGTGTGCGTTGCATTCGTGCGTATTTTTCCCCTTAATCTTATTCTTAACCGTAATCTTAATCCTCTTCCCACTCGTGCTCCGAACGCGGAGTAAGATTAAGAACAAGATTAGGATTAAGAAAAGCACGCCGCCCTCTCAACTCTCGAACATTCATCCCTCAACTTTCCGCACATGCCGCTCACAGCCGCACAACTCCGCACAACTCCGCGCCCGCCTCGGCGGCGTCATCGCGTTTTCCGTCACGCCGTTCAAAAAAACCTCGCGCTCGATCTCGCCGGGCTGCGCCGCAACATCCGCCAGCTCGCCGGCCAGCAGGTCTGCGCCATCGTCGCAGGCGCGGGCACGGGCGAGCTGCATTCGCTTTCCACCGACGAGCATCTCGCCGTCGTGAAGGCCACGATCGAAGAGGTGAAGGGCCGCGTTCCTGTGCTCGCGGGCGTGGGCTTCAGCCCGCAGACCGCCGTGGACATGGCGCGCGCCTGCACCGCCGCTGACGCAGAACTCGCGGGCATCATGCGCGGCCCCGTCATCCCGCTCTACGCCTTCCGCGGGCGGAAAAAGGGCTGCGAAGTCAGCGTGATGAAAACGATGGTGGATCTCACCGGGCAGGTCGGCGGCTTCGTCCGCCCGCCGCTGAATGTTCTCCGCGCCGACGAGGTGAAGGAAATCCGCGCGCTGCTGAAGCCGTGGAGAAAGTGGCTGTAAGCTAACGTCTGATTTTCCCGCGACATGCTCGTCTCCCTGCGCATCCGCAATCTCGCGCTCGTCGAGGAACTCGAATGGCAGCCCGGCCCCGGCTTCGTCGCGATCACCGGCGAGACGGGCTCGGGAAAAAGCATCATCGTCGGCGCGTTGAAGCTCGTGCTCGGCGAGCGCGCCGACAAGACGCTCATCCGCAGCGGCGCGGAAAGCTGCTCGGTCGAGGCAGTGTTCCATCCGCCGGAAGTGAAGAAGCTGAACGCATGGCTGGAAGAGCAGGGGATCGAACCGTGCGAGGACTCGCAGCTCATCGTGAAGCGCGCCTTCGCGAGCGCGGGGACAAACCGGCAGTTCATCAACGGCAGTGCGACGACGCTGAACGTGCTCAAGGAACTCGGCGACGGCCTTGTGGATCTGCACGGCCCGCACGATCACCAGTCGCTGCTCTCCGTCGAGCGCCAGCTCGATCTGCTGGATTCCTTCGCCGGAGCCGAGACGCTGCGCGAAAAATATTCGGAGCAATACCGCACGCTCAACCGCACGAGCGCCGAGCACGCGGAACTCGCGGGCAGCGAGGCTGCGCTCGAACGCGAAGTGGATCTGCTTAGGCATCAGGTGAACGAGATCGAAGCCGCGCGACTGCGCGCCGACGAGGAGGAGGAAACCGTCGCGCGCTATCACACCGCATCGAACGGCAAGCGCCTGCTCGAACTGTGCAGCGGCGCGCTCGCTCGGCTCTCCGAGTCCGAAGACTCCGCAATGGTGCGGCTCAACGAAGTCGGCAGAGTGCTGCGCGATCTCGAACGTGTGGATCCGGCGGCGAAGCGCTTTTCGGACATGCTGCTCCGCGGCCTCGCGGAACTTGAGGAGCTGGCCTCGGGTCTGTCGCGCTACGGCGAGGATCTCGACATCGAACCCGCGGCGCTTGCGGAACTCGAAGAGCGCGTCTCGCTCTTCGAGACGCTGAAGCGAAAATACGGCGGCACGCTCGGCGGGGTGATCGCGTTCGGCGAAGCCGCTGCGGAACGGCTGCGAAAAATCGAATCGCGCGGGGAGGAGCTGAAGCGGCTCGAATCCGAGATCGCAGCACAGCGCAAGGCGATGCTCGAAACCGCGCGCAAACTTTCCGCGAAACGCACCGCCACTGCGCCGAAGCTCGCAGCGGCAGTGACCGGGCACCTGCGCGATCTCGGATTCAAGAAGTCGGATTTCTCCGTCGCGCTCGCCTCCGCGCACGAACCGGGGCCGCACGGGATGGAGTCCGTCGAGTTTGTCTTCGCGCCAAATCCCGGCGAGCCCGCGAAGCCGCTCAAGGCCATCGCGAGCAGCGGCGAAATCTCGCGCGTGATGCTCGCCGTGAAGTCCGCGCTCGCCACGCAGGACACCATCGCGCTGCTCGTGTTCGACGAGATTGATGCAAACGTCGGCGGCGAGATCGCACATGCCGTCGGCGCAAAGATGAAGGCCGTCGCCGCCGAGCGCCAGGTGCTCGCGATCACGCATCTCCCGCAGGTCGCCGCCGCCGCGCGCTCGCAGTTTGTCGTCACGAAGGAATTTACAGGTGGCCGCACCGTATCCAGCCTCACCGCAGTCGAGGGCGCAGCCCGCGCGGAGGAAATCGCACGGATGCTCGGCGGCAAGGGAGCATCCGCACTCGCACACGCGAAGACGCTGCTGGCAGGGTAGGCCCAGACTGGTTCAATTAAAGGTGTAGCCGTTTCCTGATGCCCGGCATATTCGCGGAATGGCCCGGAGGGCCGACGGAAATTATACCAGCTTTCAGAATTAACGGGACGAATGGGATGCAGAGCGGCGTGCATGGGGAGCGCGCGCGCCTCGCGTGCCGTGCCGTGCGCCCCGCGCGGCACACCGGGCGTCCACAGGCATTCGGAACGCCTTGGGTCGCCGCGTGTATTCCGCGAGGGCGCGGAATACGGCACGCGAGGCGCGTGCGCTCCCCCAACCACGCCAGCCTGCTTTTTCAGCCCTCCCAGTCTCCTTATCTCTCAAAGATCGTATTAGCCGGTGGCGCAAGCCACCGGTTCTCGTCCGAAAACGGAATCCGCCCCGGAGGCGGCGGTGGAAACGGGGAGATTCCCGGCGCACCCTTCGGGGCGCATTCCATGTTGCGGCGGATCCGGTGGCTTGCGCCACCGGCTAATTTCCGCTGGCCCTCCGGGCCACTGATGAGTCTCGAAATGTGCAAACACGAGGCTGCACCATTCCCTTAAATACTCTACTTTGCCTCCGCCTGCGCCGCACTGCGGCGCATCAGAAATGCAGGGCTCTTCACGATGCCGGTGATGAGCGTGGTGAAGTGGTGGTTGTTCTTTTCGAGGCTGAACAAAATTCGCGAGATCGTCGCCTCATCGTACCAGTCGAGCCCGCGGCCCAGCGCGTAGATGAGCATCTTCTCCGTGAGGCAGCGCGCGAAACCCTGCGTCTTGCTGCGGAGCAAAATCTTCATGTCGGCGAGCCCGTTGACCGTGCGTCCCGTGCCGAGCTTGCCCGAGGGATCGATCGCCGCGCCAGTTTCGTCGCGGTCCCGCCACTGGCCGATGCCGTTGAAATTTTCCAGCGCAAATCCGAATGCGTCCATCTTCGCGTGGCAGTTCGCGCATTTCGGATCAGCGCGGTGCTGTTCGAGCTTCTGGCGAAACGTGCCGGTGAGCTCCTTGCGTCCGCTGTCGTCGAGCGATGGCGTGTTTGGCGGCGGTGCCGGCGGTGGCGTGCCGAGGATCTGTTCGAGGATCCATTTGCCGCGTTTGACCGGCGAGGTGCGCGTGGGATTCGAGGTCACGGTGAGGATGCTCGCCTGCGTGAGCAGCCCGCCGCGCGGCGTGCCTGCGAGCGCCACGCGTTTCCATTCGTCCTTTTGGAAATTGCCCGCGTTCTTGATGCCGTAGAAATCAGCGAGACGCTGGTTCACCCAGGTGAAATCAGCGTCGAGCAGATCGAGGATGCTGCGATCCGTCCGCACGATTTCGCCAAAGAAGCGCCGCGTCTCCTCGAGCATCGCCGAACCAAGTTCGGGCTTCCAGTTTGGGAACGTCTTCGGATCCGTGCTGTGCGACGAGAGGCGTCCGAGCTGGAGCCATTGCAGCGCGAAATTCTGGATAAGCGCGTCGGCGCGCGGATCCTGGATCATGCGCTTGATCTGGGCATCGAGAGTCGTGCTGAGTTTTTTCTCCGCGGCTGCGCGCAGCAGTTCGTCGTCGGGGCACGAACTCCACAAAAAATACGAGAGCCGCGTGGCGAGCTGGAATTCGTCCACCGGATGCGGCTCCGGGTTCTGCGGCTGATCGTCGGGCTCGAGGCGGAAGACAAATTTCGGCGACGCGAGGATCGCGCTGACCGCTCGGCGCATCGCCTCTTCCCACGTATCGTTGTGCCCCATCGCGTAGGCGACGAGCTTCGCGAGGCGATCCAGTTCCTCTGCGGTGATCTGCCTCCGCCACGCGCGCATGGCGAAGCGCGCGAGGATTTCACGCGTTTGCTCCGGCTGTGATTTTCCGGGCGTGACGGTGAGCAGCGTCTTCGTCGCCGCGCTGCGCGTGTCCATTGGGCCCTCGTATTCGAGGAACTCGACGAAGAGCGTCGGCGCGGGCTGGCCATCCTGCGGCTTGAACGCGGCGAGCACGATGCGCTCGATGCCCGCGACATTGTGGATTTTTGCCTCGATGCGCTGCGCCTCCTGCTCGGACTTCGCGGTGATGTTGGCTGTCGTGAGGATCTGCGCATTGCGCACAAATTCGAGCCACGTGCCGTCGAGCTTCGCGATGTCCTGCCGGGGCGTCGGCCTTTCGAGCGCAGCGCCGCTGACCATCAGCGCCACGCGCACCGGCTTGCCGTCTGCGGATTTCGCGTAAAGGCGCGCACGCACGATGTAATCGCCCTCGGCATTGATGCGCGCGGGCGTGTTCACGGGGCCGGACTTCATGGCCGCCTTCTCGCTCGCGGTGAACGGACGGAAGCGCCCCACGAACCCGTTCGGACCCGCAGGCTCGCAGAATTGCGCGGACATCGTGTGCTTCGGCGTGGCAATCGTGCCGAGCGGGATCGCGATCGCGGCGATCTTGTCCGCGGCATCGAGGTAGCGCTCCATAAGCACCGGCGAGACGGTGAGCACGTCCGCGATGTTGTCGAAGCCGTGGCCCACATCGTCGCTCGGAAAATCGTCCGCGGGCCGGAACTCGATGTGCAGCAGATCGCGGATCGTGTTGTTGTATTCGTTGCGGTTCAGCCGCCGCACGGTGAGACGCCCTGGATCGGGTTTGCCGGCGTCTGCCTTTGCAAAAATGCCCGCGACCGAGGCGAGGAATCGCCGCTTTTCCTCCGCGGAGGGCTGCGGCTTGTCATCCGGCGGCATCTCGCCGGAGCGCACGACCTCCATCACATCGCGCCAGCGTTTGCGCGCGCGCAGCACCGAGAGGTCGTCGTGGAATTCATGCAGCGCGAAGTCGCCCTTCTGCTTGTCCTTCCCGTGGCACGAGACGCAGTGCTTCTGGAGAAATGGCACGCCATCCGTGGCAAAGGCGGACGTATCCGCGAGGGCCGCGCGCCACGGGAGCAGCAGGCCGAGAGCGATGAGGAGTGCAGGACGCAGGCGGAACATTTGCACACCGGTAGCCTGCGGAGGTCGTGTGCTCAAGTGCTGCAAGCGGCGTTCTGCCCGCGTGCAGCCGCGCATTGCATCTTCCGGCGGCCCCGCTATCTTCCACGCCATGATGCGCACATCGAATCCCACACTCACCACCGAAACCTTCAACCAGCCCATCGCCGCCGGCGAACAGCGCATGACCATCCAGGGCGCGGTGAACAAGACCGGCATCCTCCTCGTCCTCGCCATCCTCTCCGCAGCGTTCACCTGGAACCGGTTCGCGGAAAATCCCGGCGCAGCGATGCCTTTCGTCATCGGTGGCTCGATCGGCGGCCTCATTATGGCGCTGGTGACTTGCTTCAAAAAGGAATGGTCCGCGGTGACCGCGCCGATTTACGCGCTGCTCGAAGGCCTTGTCCTCGGCGGCGTCTCCCTGATCTTTAATTCAAAATGGAACGGCATCGCCCTTCAGGCCGCGATGCTCACCTTCGGCACGCTCTTCGCGCTGCTCGCCGCGTATCGCAGCGGGCTGATTCGCGCCACGGAAAAGTTCAAGACCGGCGTCATCGCTGCGACCGGCGGCATCTTCCTCCTGTATCTCGTCTCGTGGATCCTCGGCATGTTTGGGGTGAACATGGGCTTCATGAATGGCAGCGGGATGCTGAGCATCGGCATCAGCGTCTTCGTCGTGATCATCGCCGCGCTGAATCTTGTGCTCGACTTCGACGTGATCGAGCAGGGCGCGAAGCTTGGCGCCCCGAAGTATCTCGAATGGTATGCCGGCTTCAGCCTGCTGGTCACGCTGGTGTGGCTCTACCTCGAAATCCTCCGCCTCCTCGCAAAGCTCAACTCGCGACGGGACTAGTAGTCTGTCCGCCGTGGAATGATGGCATTTGGAAGAAGTGCTCAGTGCTCAGTGCTCAGTGCTCAGAACAGACTCACAGCTTTTTCTTCACTGAGCACTGAGAACTGAGCACTGAGCACTGAGAACTTTCGGACGCCATCATTTCACGGGTGACAAAGCACTAGGCGGCTGCGGAAAAGGCGATCGCCCGTAATCGCAGCGAGATATCCCGCGATTCGAGCGTCTCGCCTGAATATTATCCTAAATCCGGCAATGGGATGTCGCGCAAAGGCGCAAAGACGCAAAGAAGAAGCAGATGCAGACAAGCAGGCATTCACCCGCCGGGTGAGTGTGAACCAATGCGCATCTCTTTGCGTCTCTCCGCCTTTGCGCGACATCCGCTCCTCTCATCGCAGGATTTAGGATTATGGTCGCGTCCGTCGCCGCCCTGCGCGTGCGGTGTGCGTCCGAATTCTCCGCTCCACACG
>BJFP01000047.1 GCA_014189875.1 Verrucomicrobiota bacterium
GGCTGGTTGAAAATGCCTGACGGACGTGCGCTCACGGGCTTTGCCCATGAATACAAACGCCACGGAACGAGCACCCTGTTTGCGGCACTGAATGTGGCCACAGGGCAGGTCACTGGAGGCCATTTCAAACGCAAGAGAAGGGTCGAGTTCCTTGATTTTATGGACCGTCTCGTGGCACTCCATCCGGGCAAGGAACTCCATGTGATTCTGGATAATCTGAGCACCCATCGAGTCGAACAAGAGCCATGGGCCAGGGCGCACCCCGAGGTTCACTTTCACTTCACCCCAACGCACGCCTCGTGGCTCAATCAAATCGAAATCTGGTTCAGGATCCTCTCGGCCAAGGCGCTTCGCGGA
This sequence comes from Verrucomicrobiota bacterium, assembly GCA_014189875.1. Classification (GTDB taxonomy): domain Bacteria; phylum Verrucomicrobiota; class Verrucomicrobiia; order Chthoniobacterales; family Chthoniobacteraceae; genus SXWH01. Next base: position 358 of record BJFP01000047.1, read on the forward strand.
GCCAGCTTCCGCTCCGTGAAGCAACTCATCGAGCAGATCGATGCCTTCATCTCCGCTTACAACGAGGACGCCGCCCCCTTTGAATGGACCAAAGTCAATTTCACAGCGCAAGCTCTCGCCAGTAAATACGCGAACTTGTTTAGCTAGGTGCTAGGCGCATGAACGAACGCGGCACGCGACAAATTTCAGCGTCTGGCAAAACCCGGTGCTGTCGCGAAACTCGATGCTTGCCACGCGTGGCGGCTCCGGCAGGTTCGCCCGCGATGAAATCATTTCTCGCATCCGTTGTCGCACTTGCCGCCAACCTCACCTTCAGCTTTGCGGCCGTGCCGGACGACGTCCGCGGCAACCTCGACAAGCTCGTGCCAGAGACCGTCCGTCTGCTTGAGGCAAAGGATTACGCCGCGGTGCTCGAGACGCTCGTGCCGCCGGATGCTTTCAAGAAGATCACCGCCCTGACGCCGCTCGCGGAATTCGCCGCGGAGTTCGGCAAGGAAAAGGCCGCGCAGTTGCTCGAGGTGCTGAAGGCGCTGAAGGACAAAAAGCCGAAACTCTCCCAAGACGGCAACACCGCGGCATTCGACCTTCCCGAGAACCCCGTGTTCCCGAAGAAGGAGATCAAGTTCACGAAGATCGAAGGCCGCTGGTTCATCAATAATTGAGCAGCGATCGAGTCGTCGCTTGCCCGCGAGCGGTCGCCCATTCAGCTTTCGCCGGTGGATTCATTCATCCGCTCTGCCATCGCACTGTTCGCCACTTTCACCCTCGGCTACGCGGCGGTGCCGGACGATGTCCGGGGTAGTCGTGACAAGCTGGTGCCGGAGATGATCCGGCTACTTGAGGCGAAGGAATATGAGGCGGTCACCGCGACGTTCGACCTCCCCGAAAACAACCCTGTGTTCCCGCAGACGGCGGTCATGTTCACGAAGATCGAAGGCCGCTGGCTTATGAAATAACGGCGCTCCCGTGCTAGGCCGCAGCCGCGACGCGGCGCACCTTCTCCACAGTCTCCGGAACGATCTCCAGCGCGCGCGCGACATCCGCGGGTGTGTTGAAGCGCCCGAATGAAAACCGCAGGCTGCCGCGGGCTCGCGTGTCGTCGTAGCCCATCGCGCGGAGGACGTGCGAGGGTTCGTGCTGTCCCGTCGTGCAGGCGGAACCGGCGGAGCAGCAGATGTCGCGCTGGTCGAGCAGCATGAGCATCGCCTCGCTCTCGACGCCGGCGAATGCGAGGCTCGTCGTGTTCGGCAGGCGGTTCACGCGGTCGCCGTTCACCTGCACGCCCTCGACGCGCGAGAGGATTCCGTTTTCAAAATCATCGCGCATCTTTTTCACCGCGGTCGCTTCGTGCCCGATCTGCTGCGCCGCGATTTCGCACGCTTTGCCGAGCGCGATGATGCTCGCGACATTCTGCGTGCCCGCACGCCGCGAGCCTTCCTGTCCGCCGCCGGTCATCCACGGCACGAATTTCGTGCGGCGGTTCACGTAGAGCGCGCCGACGCCTTTCGGCGCGTGGAGCTTGTGGCCGCTGAGCGAGAGCAGGTTCACCTTCATGTCGCGCAGCGCGAAGGGAATCTTGCCCACGGTCTGCACAGCATCGGTGTGAAAGACCGCGCCCTTCCCGCGCACGATGTCCGCGATTTCCCCGATGGGAAAAGTCACGCCGGTCTCGTTGTTCGCCCACATGATTGAGACGAGCGCGGTCTCGTCCGAGATTGCGCGCTCGAGTTCGCCGAGATCGATCTGCCCGTTGGAATTCACGCCGAGCCACGTCACGGGATGCCCGCGCTTTGCGAGCAGCTCGCACGTCTTCAGCGTCGCGCTGTGCTCGACGCGCGTGGTCACGATGTGCTGCCGGTCGCGGTCCATCGCGAGCGCGGAATGGATCGCCGCATTCGAGCTCTCCGTGCCGCAGCTTGTGAAAATGATCTCGCCCGGCTCGCAGCCGAGCAGCGCCGCGACTCGCTCGCGCGCGAGTTCCAGCGCATCGTTCACCCTTTTGCCGAAGCGGTATCCGCTCGACGGATTGCCGTAATTCCTCGTGAGCCACGGCAGCATTTCCGCGACGACGGCCGGGTCCACGCAGGTGGTCGCATTGTTGTCGAGGTAGGTGAGGTCGCTGGCGGTGCTCATTTGGAAAATGGGCGGCGAACTTAGGGCGCTATCCGCCGCCAGCCAAGGGAACTTTGAACCCCGTAGCCGCGCTGGTTAAAGCGCGGGCTGATCCGCTTCCGTGGGATCCGCGTCCGCAGATCAGCCCGCGCTTTCACAAGCGCGGCTACGGTTTTTTCTCCGCCGCGATCCCGCGCCGATGCAGCATGAAGCTCCGCGTCGAGGTGAAGAGCGAGGCGATCGCGCCGAAGATGAGCGGCGCCTTCCACAGGTGCAGCGAATACACTAGGTTCAGCGAACCGCCGATGATGCTGAAGTGCCAGAACTGGATCGGCATCACGAATTTCTTCTGCTTCTCCGAGGCGAGCCACTGGATGAGGAAGCGCATGGAAAAAAGCCCCTGCGCCGCGAAGCCCAGCGCCGTCCAGCCCCAGTGATCGTGGCGGAGCTGATCGAGGATGGTGGCAAGAAAAATGGCCGGGATAATCACTCGCCCCGTATTCCAGCCGCGTGCGTGTGCGGCAAGCGGGATGATCTGGCCGATTCCCCCGCGATGGCAGCGATCCGGTTCCGCCAGAGGATTAAGATTAGGATTAGTCCCCGTCTCGCAAACAACGAACATGTTTTCGACGATGTTTCGTTCATCGTCGCGCCAGATTTGACGCAGAGGCGCGGAGGAAAATATCATCTGCGCCTCTGCGTCAAGATGCAGGTCATTCAGCTTCGATCGCCGCTCCGCCGCGCCATGCCTCTGCGTTGAAAATCGGTCCCAGCTCCGCCGGGTTGGGAATTGGAGTATGGGCATCGGTGCAATCGGTTGCCATTGCCCGCGCGGCGCGGCTAGGCTGCGGGACTCACAAGTGCCCCGCCATTCCGCCAGCGTCCGTCCCGGTGTCCGCCGCGTCGCAGTCACCGCGATGGGCATCGTCAGCCCGCTTGGGCGCGGCCTCGCGGCGACGGAGGCGGCATTGCGCGAGGGGCGCGATTGCGTGAGTTCGGTGACGGCGTTCGACACATCGAAGTGCCGCTCGAAAAGCGCCGGCCAGGTGACTTCACTGCCGGGGCCCGCGTCGAAAAATGAAGCGCGCCTCCACCGCGCGAGCCACATGATGATCCACGCCGTGCGCGAGATGCTTGCGGGCGATCCGGCGTTTGTGCCGGATGCGATGGTCATCGGCACGACGAGCGGCGGGATGTCGTTCGGCGAGCATTTTTACCGCGCGCACGTGAATGGCACGCGCATCCGCGGTCGCGCGACGCTCGTGGCGAATTACCCGGTGCAGAAGGCGCCGATGGATGCGATGCAGGCCGCCGGTTTCCGCGCGCCGCTGCAGATCATCGCGAACGCGTGCGCGTCCGGCACGAATGCAGTCGGGCACGCATTTCACCTCATCCGCGCGGGACTGAAGCGCAGCGTGCTCTGCGGCGGCTACGACACGATTTCGGAAATGGTCTTCGTCGGCTTCGACTCTTTGCAGGCGTCCACGATGGAAAAGGTGCGCCCATTCGACAAGGCGCGCACCGGCCTCGTGCTCGGCGAAGGTGCGGCGCTCCTCGCGCTGGAGGATTTCGATTCCGCGCTCGAACGTGGCGCTCCGATCCTCGCGGAGATCACCGGCTACGGAATCTCGACGGACAATCATCATCTCACGCAGCCGCACCCGAGCGGCATTGGCCCCGAAATGGCGATGCGTCGCGCGCTCGACGACGCGGCGCTCAACGCGGGCGAGGTGGACTACATCAATGCGCACGGCACCGCGACGCCGTTCAACGACGCGAGCGAAGGCGCGGCGATCGCAAAAATTTTCGGCGCGCGCGTGCCGGTGAGTTCGACGAAGGCGATGATGGGCCACTCGCTCGGCGCGGCGGGCGCGATCGAGGCGGTGTTCAGCGTGCTCGCGATTCGGGGGGGATTTCTGCCGCCAAATATCAACTTCAACGAGCGCGATCCCGCGTGGGAACTCGACATCGTCGCGAATGGCGCGCGCGAGTCGCGCGTGGACTGTGTGGTGTCGAATTCGTTCGGCTTTGGCGGGACGAATGCGAGCGTGGTGATCGAGCGTAGCGCGGACAATCCTGTCCGCAGTGCCGGCTGTGCGGACAGGATTGTCCGCCTTACGGCGAACATCACCACCGCGGGCTGCGTGACGCCGCTCGGAAAAAATTCCGCCGAGACGGCGCAGGCGATCCGCTCAGGTGCGTGCGCGACTTTGACCGAGGTGAAGAACCCTGAGAACGGGCGCACTTTTTCCGCCGCGCTCGTACCACCGCAGTTTACCGCGCATCTCGGGCGCGAGCCGCGCCTGCGCCGCGCAAGCGCGATCAGCCTGCTCGCGGCGGCGGCGGGAAACGAGGCGATCGCCCCCGCGCTGGCGGTGAACCCCGGCATGAAGCCACGCCTTGCGATCGTCTTTGGCGTGTCGAGCGGCGGCGTGCAGTACACGCGGCGTTTCTACGAGCAGATCGTGAAGCAGGGTGCGAATGCCGCGAGCCCGCTGCTTTTTCCCGAGACCGTGTATAACGCGCCGGCCAGCCACCTCGCCGCGATGCTCGGCGTGGACGGCGCGACTTACACGCTCGTGGGCGACGGCACCGTCGGCCTCCAGGCGCTGGAATTTGGCGCGCAGCTCATCGCGGCGGGCGATGCGGATGACGTGCTCGTGGTCGCAGCGGAGGAGTTCGACTGGATCCTTGCCGAGGCGCATCGCGCATGGCGGCTCGTGCCTTCGCGGGACGCCGGCCCGACGGATCAATGGAACCGCCGCGGTGCGCCGCTCGCCGAGGGCGCGGCGGCGGTCCTGCTGAGCCGCGATCCCGGCGCTGCCACGGTGAGCTTCGCGGAAGGGCGCACGCATTTTTCAAAAGCCGACGCTGCCGTGATGCTGGATGAAGCGGTCGCAGATCTCGCGTGCGGCGCGCCGCCGGATCGGATCGTGATCGGAGCGAATGGCACGTGGGCCGAGGCCGGAATCGAGCGCGTGCTCGCGGGCCATTTTCCAGGGCAGCGGCCCGAGTCGCTGAAGCCGGGCCACGCCACGCGCGAATGCCTCGGCGCAGGTGCGCTGCTGCTCGTGGTGCTGGCGCTGGAGGAATTGCAGTGCATCGGAAAGCAGCGCGGGCTTGTCGCGTCGCTCGGCTGGAATCAGCAGGCTGCCGCCGTGTGGATCGAGCGCACGCCTGGATGACTCAGGCAGGCAGAACGCCCACCCTGCGCGGGACACGCAAGCCTGCCTCAGACAGCCGCCGCGACTTTGCTTCCGCGGTGAGTCCTCAACAGGCCGCGCTTCGGGGCGAAGAGCAGGGCGAGCACAAAGATGAACGTCTGCACGAGCACCATGCAGGCGGCGGTGGAGGCATTGATGAAGAAGCTCACGTAAACGCCTGCCACGGCGGAGAAGATGGCGCTGGCGGCGGAGACGGCCATCATGCGGCTGAAGCGCTCCGTGAGCAGGAAGCCGATGCAGCCGGGCGTCACGAGCATGGCGATGACGAGGATGATGCCGACGGCCTTCAGCGATGCGACGATGGTCGCGGCGAGGAGGGAGAGCAGGAGGTAGTAGAGGAAATTCGTGCGCAGGCCGATGGAGCGCGCGTGGCCGGGGTCAAAGCAGAACAGCAGCAGATCGCGCCGCAGCGCGAGCAGCACTGCGAGCGTGACGCCGCCGACGGCGAAGATTTCGATCAAGTCCCGGCGCTCGATGCCGAGGATGTTGCCGAAGAGGATGTGATCGAGGTGCAGGTCGGTCTTGATTTTTGTGAAGATGACGAGGCCAAACGCGAACAGCCCGGTGAAGACCACGCCCATCACGGTGTCCTCCTTCAGGCGCGTCTGCGCCTTCACGTAGCCGGTGGCCACGGCGCAGAACAGCCCGGAGACAAATGCGCCGGCCGCGAGCGGCGCACCGATGGCGTAGGCTATGACGATGCCCGGCAGCACCGCGTGCGAGATGGCGTCGCCCATGAGCGACCAGCCCTTGAGCACGAGGTAGCACGAGAGCACCGCGCAGACCGTGGCGACAAATGCGCCGGCGACCATGGCCTCGACCATGAACTGAAACTGAAAGGGCTCCAGCAGGCGCTCGATCATGACGCGGCCCGGCGGAGTGAGCGTGTGGCCAGCAGGCCGTGCTTTGGCGCAAAGACGAGCGCGAGGACGAAAATCGCGCTCTGCAAAGTCACGATGCAGCCGCCGGTCGAGCCGTCGAAATAGTAGCTCGCATACGCGCCGGCGAGCGAACTGCACACGCCCATCGTGGTCGCGATGCCGAGCATCCGGCTGAAGCGGTCCGTGAGCAGGTAGGCGGTCGCGCCGGGCGTGACGAGCATCGCCACGACGAGGCACGCGCCGACGGTCTGGAGCGCGGCGACCGCGGTGGCGGAGAGAAGGGTGAGCAGCATGTAGTGGAGGACACGGACGTTCAGCCCGAGCGCGCGGGCCTGGTTCGGATCGAAGCAGTAGAGCAGAAGGTCGCGCCATTTCAGCCCGAGCACGGCGAGCGTGACGGCGGAGATGATGACCACCTGCCAGATGTCGGGATCGGAGATCCCGAGGATGTTGCCGAAGACGATGGTGCGAAGGTCAACGCTGCTCGGGTTCAGCGAGATGAGCAGCAGCCCGAGGGCAAAGAACGACGTGAAGACGACCCCGATCACCGCATCCTCGCGCAGCGCGGTCTTCGTCTTCACGAAGCCCATGCCCACCGCTGCGAGCAGCCCGGTGACGAATGCGCCCGCCGCGAAGGGAAGCCCGACGATGTAGGCCACAGCCACGCCCGGAACGACCGAGTGTGAAAGTGCGTCGCCCATGAGCGACCAGCCCTTCAATGTGACGAAGCACGAGAGGAACGCGCATACGCCGCCGATCAGCCCGCTCACGAGGATGGCCTTCACCATGTAATCGTAATGAAACGGCGTGAGCAGCCCTTCGAGCATGGCGATCATTTGTCGTCGGGCTCCTCGGCGCGATCTTCGATCACTTTCGCGTGTTCCTTGCGGCGGCTGTATTCGAGGTGGCCGCCCTTGCCAAAGACCAGCGGGCGCTCGTCGTCGGTGAGCACGGTGATGGCGCGCCCATCGTGCTTTTGGATCGTGGACTCGCCGAAGCGGAAGTGCCGGAGCACGCCGCCGAATGTCCGCGAGAGGTTCTCCTCGGTGAAGACCTCGGCGGTCGGCCCGCAGGCGAGCACGGTGCGGTTGATGAGCACGACATGGTCGCAGAATTCCGGTACGGAGCCGAGATTGTGCGTGGAGACGAGCATGAGGTGCCCGGCGTCGCGCAGCTCGCGCAGCAGCTCCACGATGGCCTCCTCGGTCTTCACGTCCACGCCGGTGAAGGGCTCGTCCAGCAGGATCACGCGGGCGCGCTGGGCGAGAGCGCGCGCGAGGAAGACGCGCTTTTTCTGCCCGCCGGAAAGCTCGCCGATCTGCCGGTCGCGGAACTCGCCCATGCCGACGCGCGCCAGGCTTTCCTCCGCCACGCGGCGGTCCTCGGCGCGCGGGATGCGGAGGAAATTCATGTAGCCATAGCGGCCCATCATCACCACGTCCCACACGCTCACGGGGAAGGTCCAGTCCACCTCCTCGGCCTGCGGCACGTAGGCCACGAGGTTGCGCCGCTGGGCCTCGCGCAGCGAGAGGCCGCCGAGGCTCACCGTCCCGCGCACCGGCTTCACAAAGCCCATCACCGCCTTGAAGAGCGTGGACTTGCCGCTGCCATTCACGCCCACGAGCGCACAGATCGTCCCCGCGGAGAGGTGGAACGTCGCGTCGTGCAGCGCGACGTTTCCGTTTGGGTAGGCGACCGTCACGTCGCGGACATCGAGGGAAAGCGGTTCGCTCACGGGTTCAGGAAGCCTTTCACGATGGTCTCGGCGTTGTGTTCGAGCAGGCGCAGATAGGTGGGCGCGGGGCCTTTTTCATCGGTCAGCGAATCCACGTAGAGCACGCCGCCGTATCGCGCGCCGCTCTCCTTCGCGACCTGCCGCGCGGGCTTGTCGCTCACGGTGCTCTCGCTGAAGACGACCGGGATCTTGTTTGCGCGCACGCCGTCAATGACCTTCTGCACCTGTTGCGGCGTGCCTTGCTGGTCGGCGTTCACGGCCCAGAGGAAAAGCTCCCTCATGCCGAAATTGCGCGCGAGGTAGGGGAAGGCGCCCTCGCTTGTGACCAGCCAGCGCTGCCCGGCGGGGATGCGCGCGAGCTGCGCGCCCATCGCGTCCTCGATCGCCTTGAACTTCGCGGTGTATGCCGCGGCGTTTGCATTGTAGATCGCCGCGTTCGGCGGATCCATTTTCACGAACGCCTTGCGGATGTTCTCGACGTAGATCGCCGCATTCTTCAGGGACATCCAGGCGTGCGGGTTCGGTTTTCCCGTGTAGGGGCCTTCCTCGATCCCGACGGGCTCGATGCCCTCGGTGAGCACCACGCCGGGGACATTGCGCAGGTTGCGGAAGAACTTCTCGAACCACCGCTCGAGGTTCAGCCCGTTCCAAAGCACGAGGTCCGCACGCTGCGCCTTCACGATGTCCTGAGGTGTCGGCTCGTAGCCGTGGATTTCCGCGCCGGGCTTGGTGAGGGATTCGACCGTGGCCGCGTCGCCCGCGACGTTCCGCGCCATGTCGGCGATGATGGTGAACGTGGTGACGACGCGCTTTTTCGCGGCCCACGACGGGACGACGGAAAGGACCAGTGCGAGAGTGATGCAGGCGAAGTTTTTCATAAATCAAAAGCGGATGGAGAGACCGGCGAACGGCTGGAAGTCGGGGGCGGATTTGGTGAGTCCGAAATTGCAGCCAAAGTCGAACTGCACATTCTCGGTGAGTCCGTAGGTGAAGCCGACGTCCGCCTGCGCCTGCCACCGGAAGCCCGGCGCATTGCCGGTCACGGAGACGAACTCGACATAGCCGCCGAGCTTCCCGGCGATGTCGTGGCTGAACGTGATCGAGTTCAGCCATTCTGCGTCGTGACCGCCTGCGCCGTCGCTCACGAAATCCGCCTCGGTCATCATGCCCATGCCCCAGCCGCCCGGCAGCTCGACGGCCAGCAGGACGATGACGCCACCCTCGGTCCTACCGTTGCGCAGGCCCGATGCAGCGAGCGGCAGCTTGATGAAAGGCATGATGGCGAGCGCGGTCGTGCCGCCGTCGTTGCCCCAGAGATTGATTTTCAACCGCGCCGTGATGTCACCGAAGCCGGAGGCGCGGCTGGTTGGATTCGTGGTGCGCTCCTGAACGTAATTATCGAGAATGATCTGCAGTTCCACGCTGTTGAGCAGCCCGGCCTTGAGATTGATCGGCGCGACGTTCCAGGACTCCGTGTGCACGCCGTCCAGGCTGCGGCGGTCGTAGGTGAACTTGAAGAAATCCAGCTCGATCTGGAAGTGCCCGGCATCAACCGTGTAGGGGCTTTCCGTCTGGTCCGGCCGGTCCGTGCTCATTTCGCGCATCAGCTCGCGCGGGGTCGGGTTGAGGAGATGGAAGGCGCTCTTGTCGGCCGCGGGCCGGCCCGCCGGCTCGGCGGCGGAGGCCAGCGACGCGACAAGCAGACCGGCGATCGGAAGGGACAGGCGGGAAGTCATGCAGCCACAGGAAACCGACCCAGGCGCAGGAAGCAACAACAAACTTAGCCGTGGCTAAGTTTGTTTCCCACGGCAGGCAAAGTTTGCCGGCATGAACTGGCGCCTTGACGCCCGCGGGCGGAAGCGGGCACGGTGCGGGCCATGCCCGCCAAGAAGAAGACCGCGACCCCCCGCAGTTCCGCCGCCGTGGAGGACTACCTCGAGCGCATCCTGGAGCTGATCAACACGAAGGGCTACGCGCGCGTGGTGGACATCGCGCAGAGCCTGAAGATTTCGCAGGCGAGCGTGACGAACATGATCCAGCGCATGGACACAGACGGGCTGCTGAAATACGAGCGCTACCGGGGCATGGTGCTCACGGCATCCGGCGAGGCGCTGGCGAAGAATATCACGCGGCGGCACCGCATCCTCACGGATTTCCTGCGGCTCTTCGGGCTCGATGAGGAGCTGATTTTCCATGACGTGGAGGGCATGGAGCACCACGTGAGCCCGCCGACGCTGAACGCGATCGAGGCGCTGACGGCGCAGCTCCGCAAGCAGCCCGCGCTGCTCGCGCGCGTGACGCAGTAGTGCCCAGTCAGTCGTGACATGGTGGCTGTTGGACGAAGTGCTCAGTGCGCAGTTCTCAGTCGTCGGAGAAAAGCGCGCCTCGTCTGAGAACTGAGAACTGAGAACTCTCGGCCTCCATCAAATCACGACTGACAATGCACTAGCACGCGAAGCGCGGTTGCGTGTCGTGCCGTGTTCCGCTAGAGCGCACGCACATGAAAATGATCCGCTTCGCCAGCACGCTGCTCCTGCTCCCGATTCTCGCCGGCTGCATGTCCACCATCGGGCCGACTCCGGGCCAATACAAACTGGCGCGCGCGGCGATGGTCGATCAGATCAAGGCCGAGCCGAGGGACGCGTATTTCGTGGGCCGGCGGTACTACAAGACGGATTACAAATTTTGGGGGTTCGTGCGCGCATCGGGCCATCCGTGGAGCGAGTCGAAGCTGGTGATGATGAACGAAAACCAGAAGCTCGCGCCGGACCGCGCCGGCACGGCGCTTGGGACGGACAACAACTTCGAATACCGGCTCCACGGCCGTTTTTCCGGCGAGACCGTGTATGAGCCGGCGAGCAACGGGTTCTATCCGGAGTTTGTGCTGACGGGCTACGACCTGATCTCGCAGACGCCGCCGCCGATCTACCGCGAGCCGGGCGCGCTGAATCCCGAGAGGCCGATTATTCCGCAGCCCTACTGAGCCGACACGATTCGGCTTCCGCGATTATTTTGAAACGCAGAGGCGCTGCGGTGATGGTGGAGCGCGTCGCTCCGCGCGCGCTTCGGTAGCCGGGACTTTCCAATCCCGGCGATTTCCGAGGCGTACGAGTGCCGGGACTGGAAAGGCCCGGCTACAGACACCGCTACGGCGCGAAAGCGGGCGGGAGCGGCGGCTCGACGACGGGCTCGTGCGGGACGGTGAGCGGGATCTGCTCGCCACGGAGGACGTCGAAGACGTGGTTGATCAGTCCGCGGTAGTGCTGCTGCACGATTGCGTCGGGCGACTCCTTTTGGAGGGCGAGAAAGTCCGCGTAGTCCTCCTGCAATTTCAATGCGAGCAGGGTGCGGAGCTGCGTGGTGGCGTCGGGTGCGGCGTCGCCGGAGCCGGCGGCCATCGCGAGCGCGCGGGCCTCGCTGTCAGTGGTGAGTTCCTCGACGCGCCCGTTCAGTTCCGCGATGCGGCCCTCGAGCTGGATGACGAGGCGCTTGAGTTCGTCGGGGCTCAGATTGGCCTCCTCGTGCGAGAGGACAGGTCGCTCCGGGCGTGATTTGGGCCCTTCGCTCTCGGCGCGGCGCAGGCGGTTTTGCGCGGTGGCGAGATCGTTGCGCAGGCCGGACACGTAGCCTTCGAGCTGTTTGAGCGTGGCGGAAAAATTGAACCCGGACGACTGGCCGCGTTCCTGTCCGCGTTCCTGTCCGCGCTCCTGGTCGCGGGGGACATACGCTGGGCGTTCCTTGCGATCGTTTCGTCCACGCCTGCGGCGTCCGCCGCCGGCCTCGGAGACTTCGGCGGGTTCGTCTTCGTCTTCGTCCTCATCCGCTTCGTCCTCGTCTTCGTCTTCGTCATCGGCGTCGAGCGCTTCGAGACGTGCGATTTTTTCGGCCTCACGCCATGCGGCGATTTCCTGATTCACGGCTTCGACGGCCGCGGGATCTTCGCTCTCGGCAGCGACGCGCAATTTTTCCTGAAGCTCATCGGGAACGGGCGCCTCGGGCGTCTCGGCGGCGGCAGCGGGAGTTTCGTCGGCAGAGCGTCCCTTCGGCTCGGGCCCGCGATCGGGCTTCATGGTGGCGAGGATCGCCTCTGGCAATTCGGTGACTTCCTTGCGCAGTGCGGACTGCCATTTGCCGTTCCAGCGGCCGACAGCGCGCGCGATCATGCCGATCAGATTTTCATGCAGCGACGCGAGCCGCGAGCCGCCGTAGCGCAGCACGCTGAGCTGCGTGATGGGCGCGTTGTTCACATTGAACGTCGAGAAGACGACGGCGGAAAGGATCGCGGTGGCGTCTTCCGCGGGCATGTCCGCGAGATTGAGCTGGAGCACCCACGGCTTGCCGCGTCCGATGAAGACGTTGCCGATGAGCTTCGAATGCTCGACCTTCAGCGAGCCGGCCTGTGCGTCCCACATGCTGCGGCACGCGGCGGCGGCGACCTTTGCGCCCTCGCTGAGTTCCGCGCGGGCGAGCGAACGCGCCATGCTCAGGCGGAGGCGGTAACCGTTGTCGGTGTCCATCTTTGCGAGGCCGTCGAGCACTGCGGCGCGGGCCTCGGGTGTGATCTGCTGCCACGCGGCCTCGATGGCGCGCACGCCGAGGATCCACGGCAGGAGCGGCATCGCGGCGAGCGCGGCGGCAGTGCCGTCGCCGCCTTCGAGCAGGCAGTCGCGCATGAGGCGCGTGGCCTTGTCCTCGTCGGCGGGTGAGAGGCGGTTTGTGTTGCCGTTCTGGGCGAGGGTCGCGAGGTCGGCCTTCGGATCGCCGGACGGCTGTTCAGCCGGAGCGCTGTCGCCGATGGCGAGGGCGGGCGGCGTGTCGGTGAGGGCGAGATTCACCGGCTCGGGATTCGGTGAAGCAGTGGAGCCTTGCGCCTCGGGGGAGGATTCGGGCGTCGGCGTGGGAGTGTCTTTAGCCATGGGTAAAAAAATCGGCCCTATGAATGGCGGCACGCTTCGCCGTGGCGAGACGTTTTTTCCGAAGCGGCCAGTCGGCGGATGAAATTCCCGTCGCGGAGCGCGTCGCATTCCGCGGATCGGTGGCGGCGAGGTGCGGCTTCATGACCCGGCATTTGCGCCATGCACACGCGCGGCTCGCGGGTTATCCCGACAACATGCGCCGCCATCTCCTCCCGCTCATCGCCAGCGGCAATGCCACGGCGATATTCCGCCTGCCGATGCCGTACGCGTACGTGAGTGCGAATGTGCAGGCGTCATTTGCGGGCGAGGGAAAACTCTCGTTCTCCACCGAGGGCGGCAGGACGTGGAAGCCGTGCGATGCCGCGCCGATCGTAAGGCAAAAATACGACGTGTGCTTCAAGGCCGAGTTCACCGGCACGATGGAGAAAATCCGCGTGGAGGCTTTGGTGGAGCACAACCGCGGGGTGCTGCCGTATCTCGTGGCCGGAAAAAACCGCGTAGCCGCCTCGTGTGAGGCGAAGCCCGGTGCCATCGCGAGCATCAGTCTCGGCTGGCAGGACGCCACCGCCGCGAACCCCAAACGCAAGCAATGGAACGGCACCGGCATCACCTACGGCACCGCGCAAACCGCCACGCTCGACCTCGATGGCGGCGCATTGAATTTCGACCTCGAAGCGGGAGGCAACACTGCGCCGAAGATGCTCTTCATCGAGCGGGCAGTGCGGGCGCGGAGATGAACCGGTCGCGCGCGTCGCGCCGGAACTGCGATTTGGATGCGGACTGCCGAGATTTCCGTCAATCGGCCGGTTCCCGTCACTCCACGATCAGCACTCCGCGCATCACGGCCCAGTGGCCGGGGAAGCTGCAGACGTACGGGTAGCGGCCGGCTTTCGCGGGAGCGGTGAAATGGATGGCCGTCTTCTTCTGCGGATCGAGCACCCGCGTGTGGCAGAGGATGTCCGCGCTGTCGGGCACGTAATGCCGCGCCAGCGCATCGGGCGCGGCGATCAGGTTGTTTGCGAGCGCGCCGACGCGCTCGATTGCGTCGGGCGCGATGAGCACCCAGTTGTGCGGCAGCAAGTCCGTGTTCTCGAAGATCAGCGAGAGGCGTTCGCCGGCTTTGGCGTGCAATTCCTTTTGCGCGAACTGCAATCCGTTTGCGGTCTGGAGATGCAACTCGCGTCCGGCATTGCCCTGCTCCCATTTCACCGGGAGAAAAACCACGTTCGTCGGCAGCGTCTGCGCGACGCGCGCGGTTTTCGCGATGGCCGTGTAGCCGGGGAATGCCGTGAACGGCGCAGCAAGCGCGTGAGCCGTGAGGAAGACATCGTGCGCCCGCTCTTTCGTCACCGCGATGCGCAGATGGATCTGATTTGCGGGAAGGATCTGCGGGATTTCCACAAAGAGCGTCTTCCCGCCATCGAGCACATGCGCGCTGCGAATTTCCAGCGGATCGTGGCCGATGCTGCCGGGATGCAGCACGGAAAATTCCGGCGAGCCGTACGCCGCGCTGTAGCGATAGTTCCAGCACTGCGCAAAATGGCTGGCTGGCGCGGCTGCGATGCCGGCAGTGAGCGGCGTGTCGAAGCGCAGCAGCACACCATTGTCCCGCATTTCAAAACCGATCGGCAGCGGCGTGCCGCCGGTGAAACGCACACGTTGAAAGCAGCCGTCCAGCGGCGTGTAAGATCCCCAGCCCTGCATGCCGCTCACGTAGAAATGTCCGTCGCGCGCGCTGAATCTGCCGCCTTGCACGCCGGAATCAAAGTTGCCGGTGATCCTCACTGCGGCTGCCTGCCATCGCTCGTTCACCTGCTGCCGCATCACGAGCCACGCGCTGCCGGTTCCGCTCGAGAGATGGATGAGATTACCGTCGCCCTTCAATGCCGGCCACGCCTGGGCACTTAGGAAGCACTGGCCGCCCGCGGAGTTATCTTCGCCGCGCGGAAGATAGAGCAGCGGCGGTTCCGGCGGCTGGCCGTTTCGCGGTCCGCCCGCGCCGAAATGCGCGCCCTGATTCTTGCCCATCTCGACCTGGCAGACGGCGGACGCGGGCGTCCAGTCACCCTCCTGCACGCTCGACGTGACGAAGCGCCCATCGGGCGAAATGCCGATGCCGTTTGGATTGCGGAAGCCGGTCGCGAGCACTTCCACCGACGAAGCCGTTGCGCGGCACAGACCCTGATTCGCCGAGGCAAAATAGAACCGGCCCTGACTGTCCGTATCGAGGCCGGTAATGAAGGAATGGCCGCCCGGCGAAGCAATCATCGCATTGGTCGCGCACTCGTAAAAGTCCGCCTCATCGTCGCCATTCAGATCGTGCAGGCAGGTAACCTGATCGCGACCGAGGACATGGATCTTGTCCTTGATGATCTTCAGTCCGAGCGGCTGATGCAGGCCGGTCGCGAAACGTTTCCAGCGAAGCTTGCCGAGCTTTTCATCAATGCCACGCACGAGCCAGACCTCGCCCGTCATCGTGCAGACCGCTGCCGACCCGTCGCTGAAAAAATCATGTCCGCTGATGAAGAACAGCGTGCCGTACGGATTCTCGAACGGCACCGTGATCGTGTCGGTCGCGAAAGGCGTCTGTTCGGCGAGCGTGCCTTTCGTTTCCAGCCACTGAGGCCATTGGGCAGGGCCGCCTTTGAGCAATTGCGACAGATCCTTGCCATCCTCGCGCGCGGTGGTGAGCCGCTGCTTGCCATTGACCGAATACGAAAAGATTACCTCTTTCCCGTGGCGGTAGAAGCCGTGATAAACGGGCGCCTCATCCTGCTTGTGTGGGGTGGCATTAGCTATCGCGGTTCCATCCATCGTCGCGCCGCCCATGAAGCCGTGACGCGAATCACCGAGTTTCACAAAGCCGCCCGTCCACCTCACCGGAAACTTGCAGGTCATCGGATCAAAGCAGGCTGCGCGGTCGTCATACCGCACGCAGATGCCCTTCGGAATCGTGAGGTCCGCACCTTTGAACACTGCGCTGAAAACCGTGCCGTGATCCGCAGCGGCCCAGCGGCCATCCTTCCAGGTCACCGCATCATTCTGGTTGCCCCAGTGTCCCTGCTTCCCGCCATCAAGACCGGGAAACTCCGGCAGCAACTCCGGCATCTTCGGCTGCTTCATAAAATACTCCGCCTGCTTGCCATAGTAATCAAACACCCGGTCGCGATTTACAAAATGCTGCCAGTGGATGTTGTCCTCGGAGTGCAGGGGCTTTCGTTCCGGGGCAAAGTCCGCGGTCTTGATCGTGGGCGGCACTTGCGATGTCGGACTGAGATCATCAAAGCTCCAAAGGCCGATGGTATTCTCCGTTCGCGTGCGTGGTTTTTCCGAAGCCTGCGGCTTGATGACCCCTTTGCTCAGCCGAATGTCATCTATGATTCCGTCGCAACCGACCGTTCCTTCCACGAGCCTCCCGAATGCCAGCCCGCCCGGCTTGGGGCTGCCTGCAAGCGGGTTCAATCCCCGTTCGAGCACCTGTTTGCCATCCACCCAGAGCATCACCGTCTTTTCGTCAATGCTCGCCACCACATCATGCCATTTGCCGTCGCAAATGTCGGCCTTGGAGTCATAGTCGCCGCCGCGAGCCGGCGCATAGAGGGCCAACGTTCCATGACCTGCATGGGTATAGAGCTCCCAATGTGCGGCAGACGCCTTCTGGTCACAGGCGACTAAGATGTTGTAATGCTGTTTGCCAGCCAGCTTCACCCGGCATTCGATGCTGATGGGCAATGCATGATAGGCATCCTTGTCCTCAGCCAGCATTCCGCCTTCGAGCGCCTTGCCGAATTGTTCATTCAGCGACGGCACACCGTGCGGCCCACTGCCTTGCGGGTTTATGGCAGATTGCTTTGGGATCTTAGCTTCGTTCCAAGTGCGATAGCTCGGCTTTGCTCCCGGTGCTGTGCCGTCGAGTTGCGGCACGAGCCATTGGAGTCCGTCGAGATTGTCGAGCAGCCGGCCTTCCGCGTCTTCGTCGGTGTGATTGAGGATGCCGATGGGCCCGCGGTAGGCGCTTGCGCGGACGAGGCGCAGCAGCTTCACGTCCTCGGTGCCGACGCCGAGCGGGAGGATTTTCCGGCCCTTGGCTTCGCCGCCAATGTCCATGCCGTTCAGGTTGAGGAACAGGAGATGCGGCAGCATCCGCGGGAGCACCTTTTCGAGCCGGTCGAGGTGACCGTGGCCATGATGTAGGTTATAGATGATGCCGATATTGGTGATGCCCTGCGCCTTCAGCGCCTCGCTGACAGCGATCATGTTCTCCGGTTCGCCACCCCACCCGCCGTGGTTATAGATTCCCACCTTGCAGCCCAGCGGCGCGGCGGCTTCGCAGATGAGCTTGAACCGCCTGGCCTCCTTTTCTATCCGCGATTTTTGATCCGCCTCATCCTTCACAGCAATCCCGCCTCCGCCTCCGCTAATCCATAGCTGGGGATGCACGTCGCGGCGCTTGAAAAGCTCCAGCGTCTTCCTGGCTTCGTCGTTCATTGAGTTCGGAAACCACCAACCGAGGAGTTCGATTCCATGCTTCTTCAGCGCGTTCAATTCGTCATCCCACTGCGGGATGTGTTCTGCACGATAGTCATAGACGAATTTCTTCACGCCGATCTTCTTGAGCATCGTGGCGCGCTCCTCCGGCCCGCGCTTGGCCTTGTCGTAGGGCACTATGCACCAGGCGGCGAGATTGGACTTGTCGAAGATATTTTCCGCCGCAGATGCAGCGAGAGTCAGGCAGGCGAATAGGAATAGGCGAACGGTCATTGGAAGGCGGAAGGCGGGTTTGGTTGTTATCGGAGGGCGAAGGAGCATGCCGGGCACTTATCCCATCTTTGTGACATTGTCCCATGTGTTCGGCGTGCGTGTTAGCTGGCCGGCTTTGATCACGCCGCCTTGGATGACGGCGATGAAGCGGCGGCGGTCTTCGAGCAGCGTGATGTCCTTGAGCACGTCGCCGTCCACGATGAGCAGGTCTGCGAGCTTGCCTGTCTCGACAGTGCCGAATTCGTCCGCGCGGCCCATGATTTCAGCACCGGTCTTCGTTGCGCATTTGATGGCT
>BJFP01000048.1 GCA_014189875.1 Verrucomicrobiota bacterium
GGTCGTCATGAAGTTTGGCATTTGGCTTGTTGGTTTTTCAATCAGGAGGCTGCTTTGGCTACTTCGGCAATGAGATCCCTGCGTTTTTCCGCAGCGCCGCCGCACTGGCTTCCGAAATTTTCGTCAGACCCGGCAATGAAATCCTGCCCTTGGCTTCCGCCAACGCCCTGGCCGCCTCGTCGGAAAGTTCCTGTGTGCCGAGGGCCGTTTCGGCCTCGCGCTGGGCAAGCGCCTTCGCCGCCTCGACCGACAGCGATTTCAGGCCCAAGCTTAGCGGCCCCTCGTGGGTGGCAAGAACCCGCACCACGGCGTCCGACGCCACTTCCAGTTTCGACAACGCCAGCCTGCCCTTTCGACGACGTGCTTCCTGGGCCGCTCCTCGCGGCGCGCGAGGATCAGGGAGCGTTCCCTCCGCAAGCACTTCCGCCAGAGCCACCGAGTTCAGCGACTTGAGCGACGGAAGCGGCACCGCGGACAGTTTTGTGCGCCTGCAGTCCATCGCGAGCGCGGCCGCGGCCTCATCCGAAATCGTCTCCAACTGATTCAGGTCCAGGAAATCCGAATTATTCGACATCAATGTCGCTGCAAACGGCACGCAGTCGAGCTTCTTGAGCCCGTGGATTATGAAGGTGTGACGCTTGGAAAACATCTCCAGGGCCTCGTTGGACACGTCGGACAGAGCATACATGTGGACATGGAAAAATTGGTTGAGCGCCTTGGCGGCACGGTCCGAGAGTTTGGTCACCTTCCAGCATCGTAGGGCTGCGCGGGCAGACAACGCCTCGGCAACCTCGTCCGGTATCGTTTCTAATTCGTGAAAAACCCAATGCCCGCCCAAAGTTCGCCCACGCTCGCCAAGGGCCTTCGCTGCCTCCACTGACAATTGTTTCAACCCCAGAGACATTCCGGTGCCTTTCGGAGCCTTCGGGCTCAAAAAGAGCGCCTTTGCCACCTCGTCGGAGATCGCGGCGAGGCTCTGAAGACGCAGTTCGATCTGGCTGCCCAGCTTCTCAGCCAGTGGAATCGAGGCGAGGCTCGTCAGCCCGTTCAGGCGGAGAGCGGCCTTGCTGTTTGCCAGCGCCGCGGCGGCCTCCGCTGATAGCTCCTTCACGCCATCGAGCGCCAGACTGCCCGGTTGCTTCCCGTTCTTCAGAACCACATGGCCGTCGTAGTCCGCCAGCACCCGTGCAACTTCGGGCGATAGCGTCGCAAGCCCGTTCAACGACAGCCTGGTGCCTTCGTAGCCCGCCAGCGCCCGCGCCACGCCCGGCGAAAGCCCGGCGATCTTCGGAAAGGAAAGACCTGCCTTGTGGCCGGCGAGAGCCTTGATCGCTTCCACTGAAGGATTTTCGACGGCGGTGAATTCAAGTTCCATCTTCTGACTGGCGAGAGCCGCTGCAACCTCCGGCGTGAGTTCCGCCAGCTTGCCAAACCGCATGGAATCGCCCTTCGGCTTCAGGTTCTGGACCTGCTCAACAGTTAGTGTCGTGATCTTCCCCGGATCAATCTCTTCAGCTCCGCCTGCCGCGACCAGAAGGCCGGTAAAAAGCAGGGCAGGCATCAGGATTGCGGACATTCGTCGTCTGTTCATGGTGTGGGTGTTGTTTGGGTCGGGGAATTTTTCGGGCTTGATGCGCTCTTGCCGATTATCTCCCATCGGCGCCTCTGGCAATGCAACTGTGGCCGGACAAAGCCGCCCCCCGCGAACGGGTGCGGAATCGACCGCCGGTTCCCGACGCCCCACATCCGCAACTCCGCCGACAGCGTCCCTGCCTCCTTGGCGACCGCCCGTCCTCCAAAGGCAGTGGGCCACACGCAACGGAGGAAGCGCTGGACAACCGAACGAAACACATGAACCCAAATCCGGAAATGCAAACCACGGGGGCAGGCTGGCCATCTGCGCAACCTTCAACATTCAGCAAAAGGCCTCCCGTCGGCATTTTGTTTTTTGGAAATGGGATGTTCCCGATCGCGAAGGACAAAGGCGGGAGTGGCGGAATCCTCCGCAGCCGATAGGCTCGCGCGGATGAAGGAGCGACCGCTGACCCATTTTGCACGACTTTCCGTCGTGGCGGCGGTGATCACCCTCGTGCTGAAGCTGATCGCATGGCGGCTCACCGGCTCGGTCGGGCTGCTGTCCGACGCGCTGGAATCGCTCGTGAATCTAGCCGCTGCATTTGTCGCGCTCGGCTCGCTCGTCGTCGCCGTACGCCCGGCGGATGAAGACCACGCCTTCGGACATTCGAAGGCGGAATATCTCGCGGCAGGCATCGAGGGTGCGCTGATCCTCCTCGCAGCGGTGGCGATCGGCTGGAGCGCGATGGAGCGTTTTGCCTCGCCGCAGCCGATCAGCCAGCCGGCCGCGGGACTCGCGATCTCGGCAGTCGCGTCGGCCGTGAATTTTGCCGTGGCACGCGTGCTCCTGCGCGTCGGGCGCAGGCGGAATTCCATCGCGCTCGAGGCGGACGCGAAACATCTGCTGACGGACGTGTGGACTTCCGTCGCGGTCATCCCGGCGGTCGCGCTCGTCGCCCTCACGGGCTGGTTGTGGCTCGATCCGCTCATCGGAATCCTGCTCGCGGCGCACATCATCGCGACGGGCGTGAGCCTCGTCCGCGAATCCATGCTCGGGCTGATGGACACAGGCCTGCCCGCCGCGCAGCTCGAAATCATCCGCGCGACGCTTGCAAAATACGCGGCGGAAGGCGTGCAGTATCACGCGCTGCGAACCCGGCGTGCGGCGGCGCGGCATTTCATGAGCGTGCATCTGCTGATGCCCGGATCGTGGACAATCGCACGAGGCCACGATCTCGCCGAGCGGCTAGAGTGTGAACTTCAGAAGACGGTGCCCGGCCTCATCGTCCTCACGCACATGGAACCGGACGACGATCCCGCATCGTGGAAAGACGTGGAACTGGAGCGGCAGGACGCGGCGGAGTGAAGGGGCTGTTCAGTGCTCAGTAAATTCGCGCTGACTGAGCACTGAGCGATGAGCACCTCAGATACTACAGGTGCTCCCCGGCAAGCACGTCGGTCCCTTTCAGCGCGATGGGGAAGGGTTCCAGCGGCATCGGCTCGTCGTGGGTGAGGAATTCCTCGCAGCAGCGGAAAAATTCCGCGCGCGTCGTGACACGGCGGATGCCGTGGAGGAATGCTCCGGTGGGCTCCGCGCCGAGGCCGATGAAGTTCAGGTAACGCTTCATCTTCTGCACTTGCAGACGCTCGGACACGTCGGGCGTGCAGACGGATTCGTAGAGCGCACCGATGTAGGCGAGCACGTCGCGCCCGCGCGGCAGCGTGATTTTTTCGCCGCGCTGATGCTGCCGGATTTGGGAAAAAATCCACGGGTTGCGGATTGCGCCGCGCCCGATCATCAGCCCGCGCGCGCCGGTGAGCGCGAGGACTTCCGCGGCCTTCGCGGCGGAATGCACGTTGCCATTTGCGAGCACGGGGCACGGCACTGCGGCGACGGCGCGCGCGATGAAGTCGTAGTGGACTTCGCTGCGGTACATCTCCAGCACGGTGCGGCCATGCACGGTGAGCAGGTCAATCGAGTGGCGCGCAAAAATCGGCAGCAGCTCCCCGAAGACTTCCGGTGAATCGAATCCGATACGCGTCTTCACGGTGAACTTCACCTTCACTGCATCACGCAGCGCGCCGAGGATCGCGTCCACGCGCTTCGGCTCGCGGAGCAGTCCGCCGCCGGCGCATTTTTTGTAAACGATCGGCGCGGGGCAGCCGAGGTTCAGATCGATCGCCGCGACGGGATACTCCTGCAGCTTGCGCGCGGTGCGGACGAGCGACGGGATGTCGTTGCCGATCATCTGCGCGACCGCGGGGCGGCCTGTGGGGTTCGAGATGAGCGACTGCAAAATCCATTTCTCCGGATGCGAGTCGGCGTGGACGCGGAAGTATTCGGTGAAATACACGTCCGCTCCGCCGTAACGCGTCATCAGCCCCCAGAACGGCAGGTCGGTGACTTCCTGCATCGGCGCGAGCGCGAGGATCGGCGCGGGGCGATCGAGCAGGGTCTGAAGTGATGCGGCGGGTTCCAATCGCGCAGCATTAACGGCATCCGGCGGATGCCGCAAGGGAGCTCGGCGTTGAACGCTCAACATCAAACGTCCAACGCTCAACGTGCTCTGTGGAAATCATCGGAGGGAAGAGTCACGCAAAGACGCAGAGGCGCAAAGAGAAGGGCTTTTCTTTGCGCCTTTGCGTTCTTGCGTGACTCCAAAGTCACGTCGCGGAGCAGTGATGTGCATCACTTTTACGACGCACGTTCAACGTTCAAACGAATCGGAAATCTGAGCGCGCGGCTTTACGCCAGGCACGCATCCAGCGCCGCGAGCAGTTCGCGCATCGTCGCCGGCGTCTCGTCGCCCATATTCGAGAGGCGGAACGTCTTCCCCTTTAGCTTCCCGTAGCCGCCATCAATGATGAAGCCGCGCTCCTTCGCCTTCTTCGCCAGCTCGGCGATGTCGAGGCCTTTGGTGTTCGCGATGCACGTCAGCGACATCGAGCGGAAGCCCTCCGGCGCGAAAAAGCCGAGGCCCTGCTTGCGCACCCATTCATGCACGATCGCATTGTTCTCCGCATGCCGCGCGTGGCGCTTCGCGACGCCCTCGGTGAAAATGTCATCCAGCTTCGATTCGAGCGCGTAGATGTGGCTGATGCTCGGCGTGCTCGGCGTCATGTCCTCCGCCTGGTTCTTCGCGAACTCCACGAAATCAAAATAGTACCCGCGTCCCTTCACTGTCGCCGCGCGATCCATCGCCTTCTTGCTCGCGGCAAAAAGCGCGAGCCCCGGCGGCATCGCGAGCGCCTTCTGCGAGCCGGTGAGCAGCACATCAATCCCCAGCGCATCCATCGGAATCGGCACCACGCTGAACGACGACACGCTGTCCACGATCAGGCACACATCCGGGAAATCCTTCATCACCGCGCTGATCTCCTCGATGTTCGACATCACGCCCGTCGAAGTCTCGTTGTGAATCAGCGTCACCGCATCGAATCCGCCCGCACTCAGTGCCGCGCGGATCTGCTCGCCGCGCACCGGTTGACCCCATTCCACCTGCAATGCCACCGCGTCCTTGCCGCACTTTTTCGACACGTCGAACCACTTGTCCGAAAACGCGCCGCACATGCAGTTCAGCACCTTGCCCGAGCCGACGAGATTGCGCACCGAGCCCTCCATCACGCCCCACGCGCTGCTCGTGGAAAGCATCACCGGCTGCGTCGTGCCGAAGAGTTCCTTCAGCCGCGGCTGGATTCCGCCGTAGAGCTTTTTGAAATCCCCGCTGCGGTGCCCGATCATCGGCCGGCACATGGCGCGGAAAGTTTTTTCGGAGACTTCGACGGGACCTGGGATGAAAAGTTTCGGCATGGTGTGGATGGATTATTTTTGTGGCGGTCTAAAAATTTGGCCCCGAGGGAGCGGCGGAGATACGTGGAAAACGACGTGGGGGAAACAGAAAATTCGGCGCGAGCCCCGCCGTGCTCCGCCAGCCATTTTCGATTGAGTCCTGCCAGAGCGGTTCCTGGCCTGGAGGGCCGATGGAATGTAGCCGGTGGTGGAGCGAGGAACGAGCGGAACCACCGGATCACGTCCGCAACACGAATGCGCCCCGGAGGGGGCGCCGGAGGACACGACGGGATTTCCAGCGACCCTCCGGGGCGCATGGATGTCGCCATGATCGGATCCGGTGGTTCCGCTGCGCTTCACCACCGGCTACATTCCGACTCACCCTCCGGGTGATGAAATGCGTGAACTGCATGCACGATTTCAGGTGAACAGTGCCGCTATCAGGCCGGGCAGCTTTGGCGAGAGGTTCTCGTCAAAGAGCAGCTTCATTCGGCATGACGTTCAGCCTGCGGTCGCGGTCCGCCGCGAAGGCAAAGCACGCCTGAAGGTCGTCCGCCGTGAGATCCGGAAAATCGTCCAGCACTTCGGCCACGCTCATGCCGCCACCGAGATAATCGAACGCGTCAGCCACCGTGATGCGCGTGCCGCGGATGCACGGCTTGCCGCTGAGCACGCGAGGGTCAATGGTGATGCGCTCCCGGTGATTTATACCGGTCAGGGTAGCGTGCGTCCTCGGAAAGCTCAACTCAAACGGCAGATCCCTTCATCTGACGCCGAACCAGATGGGCCGCGTGAACGGATAGCATGATGCATAAAGGAACGCCGAGAGCATGCACGCCGCGATGGCAAGTCCGATGATGAATGCGATGCGATATGAGAGCCAGCCGCAGTCCTTGCGCTCGGCGGTGGAAGCGTAAAAAACCCACATCACGGGGATCAGCAAAAGGAAGCCGAGATGCTCACGCAAAAAGAGTGCAAGAGGGGTCCACCGGACGCCCATCAACTCTCCGTTCGGATAACCGCAGCCCTTGAGGACAACTCCAAGACCAATGAAGCCGACAACCACCACCAGAGTCTGCACGAGAGCAAGGATGGTCGTCGGTCGCGCCATATGCAAAAATTCAGTCCCACAGAAAATGCTCCAGCCGCAGCTTGCGCACGCGTTGCTTGGCCTGCTCGGCGTGCGGGCCGGGGATGGCGGCCATTTTTTCGTAGATGCCGACGGCGCTCTTCCACTGCTGGCGTGACTCGACGAGCGCGGCGGCGTCGAAGCCGGCCTTCGCAAACCAGAACGTCTCGCGCGGGCCGGTCCCGGCACTGTTGAGGATGTCGTAGAAAATGACGAGCGCAGCGTCGGGCTGGGCCTGCTGCTCGAGGGTCTTCGCCTTTTTGTAGGAGGCCTGGTTTTTCCAAGTCGGTGATGCGCCCTCGGTGGCGATGACCTGATCGTATGTGGCGATGGCGGATGCGAAAGTTTTAACATCCGCCTTGCCCATTGCGACGAGGTTGTCGGCCTTGCCCGTGAGCGCGGCGAGGCGCAGCTCCAGCTCGGCGGGCGGCTGGGCGGTGATGATGCTGTCGTAGATTTTCACGGCGTCGTCGGGTGCGCCGAGCTTGGTCTTCACGAGCGCCTGATGCAGTCGCGCGTGGACTTCCATGGGGCCGCGCTTTGCGGCGACCCTGCCGAAGAGATCGAGCGCGTGGTTCAGCGATTCGGGGCTGAGGAGCTTCATCGAGCACTGCCCTGCGAGGAAGAGCGCGGCGGTGGCGTGCGCGCTGTCAGGCCGTTCGTTCGCGACCTTCTCAAACTGCTCCTGCGCGCTCAGGTAGTCGTCGTGCCGGAAGAAAATCTCGCCGAGCTTCATCCGTACCTCGTCGAGCACGGTGGATTGCGGATATTTCGTGATGAAATCGCGCGCTCGTGCGACGGCCTGGTCATCGCTTTTCGCAGTGTGCACCCCGTTGCCCGGCACCTGTGCGTCCGCGAGAAAAATGCCGAGGTAGTCCGCGTGTTCGCGCATTTCCGGAGTCGTGTCCGCGGCGGCTGGGACTTCCTGCTGGAGCTTCTGCGCCTCGGCGGGATTGCCATCGTTCAGCGCGATGTCTGCGAGTGCGAGCTGCGCCTCGGCGCGGCGCGGGTGGGCTTTGAAGCCGGTGAGAAAAGTGTTCAGCGTTGCGCGTGCGTTCACATCGCCCTCCCGCGCGCGGGTGAGGCCCTCCTCGAGCCGCAGGTTGCCGGCGAGCGTGGCATCGGGGAACTCCACGGTGAAGGTCACAAACTCCTCGGCGAAGCGCGCGTAGTTTTTCTGAAGCAGCCACGCGAGCGCCGAGTCGTAGCGCGCGCTGATTTTCAGCGCGGGCGAGCGCGCCGCCGCATTGAGAAAGCCGGCGGATGCGCGGACGAATTCGCCCTGCTCAAGATTGAGCAGCGCGGTCTTGAGGGCGATTACGCCGCGCAGTTTCTCCGTCTGCGCAGTGCGCGATGCTGCATCGAACTCCGCCTCCGCGCCCGCGAGATCGTGCCGCGCCTGCGCATTCTCCGCGAGCGTCGCGTGCGCGTACGGCGCGAGGCTGTGCTCGGGAAATTGCGCGAGAAATTTTTTCAGCGCGGCGTCCGCCGCCTCGGTGCGTTTCGCGCGCTGGTGGATGCGTGCGAGGTAGAACTGCGCGAGCGCCGCGGCCTGCGGCGGAAGCTCCGCGGCCATGCGCGTCAGCGGGCCTTCGTCCGTGCTGCGGTCGCCCTCGTAAATCTGATCGAGCCTGCGAAAAACCGTCGCGGCCTGCGGGCTCGCGGGATTCTGCCGGATGAACGATTCGAGCACCTTCTCCGCAGTCTCCGGCCCGCTTGCTGCGAGGCGGGCGTCCGCCTCCGCGAGCGCCGCCGCCGCGCGGAGATTCTGCGAGACACCAGCCGGCGGCGCGGCATCAGCCGCCGGGATGAATGGCGCGAGATCGTCGAGCGCAGCGAGCGGCTTCTTCTCGTGAAGGTGGATGCGCGCCTGGATGTATCGCCGCCAGTTTTCATCGGCGGGCGACCGAGGCGTGGAATCGAGCAGGGCGCGCGCTTCTGCCACGCTGCCGAGATCCACGAGCAGCGAGGCAAACCGGAGCCGGAGTGCGGCCGGCGCGGTTTTTGAAATGGCGAGCGGCCTCAGGACATCCGCGGCTTCCTGCGTGCGGCCGAGCGACTGGAGGCACTCGGCCTTGCCGACAAATGCCGCGAGCTTTTCCGTGTCGCGCGCGGCGAGTTTTTGGAATTGCACGAGCGCCTCGTCCCAGCGCCCGAGTGCCATGAGCGAAAGTGCGCGGAGCCGCACGGTGCGCGCGTCGTCGCCCGGTGTGATTTGTCCGAGCGTGTCGAGCGCAGCGTCGGCACGGCCGGTGTCGAGCTGCGCCTCGGCGAGCAGCGCGAGCGCAGCGGTCCGATCCTCGCCGCCGACGGGCAACAGCGTGAGCGCGCGCCGCAATTTCTCAATCGCAACCTCGGGGATGTCTTCCTCAATCGCCTGCCGCGCCTCGGTGATAAGCGGAGGTGTCGCGGCGAATGAGAGATGACGGATGACGAATGACGACAGCAGCACGCAGGCTAGAAGTGTGCGCTTCGGCGTTCGGCATTCGGCATTCGTCATTGGTCGGGTGAGCTTCGGGTTTCGGGTGTCATCACTCAAGCATCCTCCGCAGGTACCTGCCCGTGTAGCTTTGCTCGATCTTCGCGATCTGTTCGGGCGTGCCTTCCGCGATCAGGCGTCCGCCGCCGGTGCCGCCTTCGGGGCCGAGATCGAGAACCCAGTCCGCGCATTTGATCACCTCCAGGCTGTGCTCGATGATGATGAGCGTGTTGCCCGAATCGCGCAGTTTCATGAGCACTTCGAGCAGCTTGTGGATGTCCGCGAAATGCAGGCCGGTCGTCGGCTCGTCGAGGATGTAAACGGTGCGGCCTGTCGCCTTCTTTGCGAGTTCGCCTGCGAGCTTGATGCGCTGCGCCTCGCCGCCGCTGAGCGTCGTGGCGCTCTGGCCGAGGTGCAGGTAGCCGAGGCCCACGTCGTCGAGCGCGAGCAGCTTGTCGGACACGCCGGGGATGTTGCGGAAAAATCGAACGGCCTCGTCCACGGTCATGTCGAGAATGTCCGCGATGTTCTTGCCCTTGTAGGTGATCTCCAGCGTCTCGCGATTGTATCGGCGGCCGCGGCAGACCTCGCATTCGACATACACGTCGGCGAGAAAGTGCATCTCGATTTTTTTCACTCCGTCGCCCTCGCACGCCTCGCAGCGCCCGCCTTTCACATTGAAGGAAAACCGGCCGCTCTCATAGCCGCGCACGCGCGCCGCGGGCAGCCCGGAAAAGAGATCGCGGATGCCGCCGAATGCGCCGGTGTAAGTCACGGGATTGCTGCGCGGCGTGCGGCCGATGGGCGTCTGATCGATCACGATCGCCTTGTCCACGTGCTCAAGGCCGAGGATCGCGCGGTGCCTTCCGGGTTTGTCCTTTGCGCGGTAGAAATGACGGAAGAGCGCGCGGCGCAGGATGTCATCCACGAGCGTGCTCTTCCCGCTGCCGCTCACGCCAGTCACGCAGGTCACGCAGCCGAGGGGGAAATGCGCGGTGACGTCCTGCAGGTTGTTTTCGCTCGCGCCGAGGATGCTGAGCCATCCGAGATTTGCGGCGTGGTGATTGGTGACTGGTGACTGGTGACTGGTGCGCGGCTGGACGCGCTTTTTTGGGACGGGAATTTTCGCGGTGCCTGCGAGGTATTGGCCGGTGAGCGAGTTGGGATTTGCGGCGATTTCCGCGGGCGTGCCTTGTGCGATGAGGTGGCCGCCGCGCGTGCCTGCGCCGGGGCCGAGGTCAATGACATGATCGGCATCGCGGATCGTGTCCTCGTCGTGCTCGACGACGATGACGCTGTTGCCGAGATCGCGCAGCCTGCGGAGCGTGCCGATGAGCCGGTCGTTGTCGCGCTGATGGAGGCCGATGCTCGGCTCGTCGAGCACGTAGAGACAGCCCGCGAGACCGGAACCGATCTGCGTCGCAAGGCGGATGCGCTGCGCCTCGCCGCCACTCAGCGTGCCGCTTTCGCGATCGAGCGAGAGGTAGCCGAGGCCGACTTCCTCCATGAATGCGAGCCGGTTTTTGATCTCGCGCGAGACTTCCGTGACGATGGTGCGCTCGGTCTCCGTGAGCGCGAGATGCTCGATGAACCAGCGCGCATCCGCGACCGTGAGGCTGCAAAACTGGTGGATGTTTTTCTCGCTCTCCGCGCTCGCGACGGTGACGCCGAGAATCTCCGGACGCAGCCGCGCACCCTTGCAACGCTGGCACATGCGCTTGCCCATGTAGGCGCGCAAGCGCACGCGCGAGAGTTCGCTGTCGGTCGTGTCGTAGAGATTTTGCAGTTGGTGCGCGACTCCCTCGAACGGCTTCCGCACCGCCTCGCGTTTGCTTTTTTCGCCCCACGCGAGTTCGACTTCGACATCACCCGTTCCGTTCAGCACGGCGTCCTGAAATTTTTCCGGCAGGTCGCGCCACGGCGTTTCCATCTTCACTTTGAATGCGCGGCAGAGCGACTCCAGCAGCCCGGTGTAGTAGCCCTTCATCCGCGGGTTCGCCTTCGCCCACGGCGCGATGGCTCCATCGGCGAGCGGCCGATCCGTGTCAGGCACGAGCAGGTCGGCATCGATGAACTGCTCGCTGCCGAGGCCCTGGCACGCGGTGCATGCGCCGAGGTGCGAGTTGAAAGAAAAATGCCGCGGCGTGAGCGCGGGCAGCGTGAAGCCGGTATCCGGATCCGCGAAGTGGATGCTGAAATTTCGCAGCACGGGTTTCGCATCGGGATCGTTCGGCGGAATGAGGACGATCAGTTTTCCGTCGCCCCATTTCAGCGCGGTCGCGACGCTGTCGCTGAGGCGCGTGCGGATGTCTTCGCGCACGACGAGGCGGTCCACGACGGCCTCGATGCGATGCGATTTTGTCTTGTCGAGCCGCACGGGCGCAGGGCCGCCGAGTTCGATGGTCTCGCCGTCCACGCGCACGCGCACGAATCCCTCGCGTCGCAATTTTTCCAGCACGTCGCGGAACTCGCCGACCTCGCCGCTGATGATCGGCGCGAGCAGGATCACGCGGCTTTCCGGCGGGAATGCGAGGATGGCATCCACGATTTCCTGCGGCGTCATGCGGCGGATCACGCGCCCCGTCTTCGGATCGTGCGGCTTGCCGATGGCGGAGAAAAACACGCGCAGGTAGTCGTAGATTTCGGTCGTGGTCGCGATGGTCGAGCGCTGGTTGCCGCCCGAGGTGCGCTGCTCGATGGCGATGGCAGGGGACAGTCCCTCGATGAAATCAACGTCCGGCTTTTGCATCTGATCCAGGAACTGCCGCGCGTAGGCCGAGAGGCTCTCGACGTATCGGCGCTGGCCTTCCGCGTAGAGCGTGTCGAAGGCGAGGGAGGATTTCCCCGAGCCGCTGAGGCCCGTGATCACGACGAGTTTCTCACGCGGGATTTCCAGCGTCAGGTTCTTGAGATTGTGCTGGCGGGCGCCAGTGATGCGGATCACGTCTGCGGGCATTCGGGTCGCAATTCTGCAACCGCACAGTGAAGCATCTGCCGCAAGGTGCGGGAAAGAGGAAACTTGCACCGCGCCCCTGCATCCGTCAGAAACCGCTGGAGGGTGGCACTGTTCCTGCGTTTGCAAGTTGTCATTCCACAATCCAAACCGCCCTCAAGCGCATGATTACTGCCCAAGATACAGCCTCCGTCCTCATGGATACGAACGACCCGGTTCTGAGTCGCAGCGAACTCGAGGCGCTCCACCTGAAGTTCCGCGAGATGAAACATGGGATCAATAACATGTTCGCGGTCATCATGGCGCTCAGCGAACTCGGCCAGCGCAACCCCGCGCACCTCGAGCGGCTCGCAAAGGCGGTGCTCGAGCGGACTCCCGATATCGTGAACCAGCTAACGGCGTTCGGCGAACAGCTCGGCGCGAAACTCAAGCCGGGCAGCTAGCCCGCGGGCATCACGATTTTTTCCGCGAGCCAGCGGCCGATGGCGCTCCGCGGCACGGGCGCGCCGTCCGGAAAATCGGACATGCGTCCGATCTTTCCGTCCTTCCAGATCCATGCGCCGGGCGTGAATGGCCCGACTTTGCGCGGGTCGCTCCACGTGTGGATCGAGAGCAAATTTGCGGAGATTGCGGCGGCGATGTGCATCGGGCCGCTGTCCACGCTGATGGTGAATTTTGCGCGCCGCAGCATCCAGCACAGCTCGGGGAGTGTGGTCTTGTTCAGCAGGTTCACCACATTCGGCAGCGGTGAAAGTGCGATGTCGGCCCGGCCTGCGATCACGATTTTTTTGGGCGCGAGTTCGCGGCAGATCGCGGCGGTCTCGTCCGCCGTGAGCGACTTTCCTTCACCGCGGGAGAAGGGATGCAGCAGGATGAAATCATCCGGGCAATCCGCGGGCTGGGTGCCTGCGGGGAGCCGCCACTCGGGCGGTTCGGAAATGTCGCAGCCGAGCGCCGTGACTAGCGCGAGGTAACGCGTCACGGCGTGGACGGGCTCGGAGCGCGGCGGCACTTTCACGACGTGGCGGTGGAAGAAGCGCGCGAATTCCCGCGAGTCCGACGTGCCCCAGCTCCCGCCGCCGACACCCCGCGCGATGAGCGCGCTGCGGAGCAGGCCTTGGAAATCGAGCGTGAGATCCGGCTGCACGCGCTCGCGCAGTCCGCGGATCCAGCCAGGCAGCCGCGTCCAGCCGATGAGTCCGCGAAATTGGCTCCGCGGAAATTCGATCACCTCGTCAATGTCCGGATTTCCATTGAGAACCGGCGCCCACTCGGGATTCACGAGCCAGCGG
Source organism: Verrucomicrobiota bacterium (assembly GCA_014189875.1). GTDB lineage: Bacteria > Verrucomicrobiota > Verrucomicrobiia > Chthoniobacterales > Chthoniobacteraceae > SXWH01. The sequence goes on from BJFP01000048.1 coordinate 13,219, forward strand.
ATTTTCGCCTCCGGCCAGCGCCTGCGCACGCGCGCGACCGCCGGCAGTGTGTGGACGACATCCCCGAGCGAACTCGGCTTGATGATGAGGATGGAGCGGGGGGCTGGCACGCGGGATTTAAGATTTGCGATTTAAGATTTAAGATTTTGCGAAGCCTCACGCCAGCCGCTTGCGAGCGAACACGCCCAAACCTTAAATCTTAATTCCTAAATCTTAAATAGGCTCAGCGTCCCTCGCCGAGCCGCATGGCGAGGCGCGCCGGGAGGCCGGCTGCGATGATTTTGCTCTGCGTGGTGGCGACGTCGTAGTCGAGCCGGCGGAGCTCGATGCGGTGTTCCTTGACGTGGAAGATCGCGTACGATGCGCGCCAGTCGCCGTCGCGCGGCTGGCCGACGCTGCCAACATTGAGGAAATATTTCTTTCCCGGCTCAAGCGCGATATCTGCCCAGCGCTCGACGGTGCGGACTTGGTGGTCGCGGATGTATGCGCGCGGGACGTGCGTGTGGCCAAAGAAGCAGACCTGCGTGTGCTGATAGCTAAAGCTCGCGCCGGCATCGAGATGGTTCAGCACGTAGCCCCACTTGTGCGGCGTATCGAGCGTGGCGTGGACGGCCGTGAAGTCGCGCACCTGGCGGACGAATTTAAGCGAATCGAGCCACGCGACGTCTTCCGGCGTGAGCTGTGTGCGGGTATAGGCGATGCCTTCGTTTGCGAGTCCTGAGACGTTACTCGGGTGGCTGCTCATGCATGCCAGCTCGTCGTGGTTACCCTTCACTGTCGGGCAGGCGAGGTCGCGGATGGTGTCGAGGCACTCCTTCGGGTTCGCGTTGTAGCCGACGATGTCGCCGAGGCAGACGAACTGCGCGCATTGATTCGCCTTTGCGTCTGCAAGCACAGCCTTGAGGGCTTCGAGATTTGAGTGGATGTCTCCGAAAATTGCGATTCGCATCGGTTCAGTCTGAAGGGCGCTTGTCTTGAACGGGCAGCTTAACCCGTCGCTCGGCGGGGATGTCCATCTTTTGTTCGTAAGCGCGCGCGGCGTCGATCACTGCGGGCTCGCGCGAACCGGTTTTGATGAGGTCGGTGAGCCCTGCGTAAGCGGAGCCTTCCTTGCCCGGTGTCTCTGCGAGTTTCACGACGGTGTGCCAGATGCGCTGCGCGTCCGGGATGTCGAGCTTCGCCTCGAGGTTCTGGATATGCCGGAAGAGCGTGAGCAGCCACTCGTGCTCGCTTTCATTGAAAAGCGCCATGAGCCGCTCATACGCCTCGCGCTCGCGGCCCGGGACTTCGGCGAGATAGTAAGCGGCGAAGCGGCGCGTATATTTGAGATGGCCGGGGCGCTTCGAGGCCTCGTCGTAGGCTTTCGATGCGTTTTCGAAATCCTTGAGCTTGTCCTTATACAACGCGCCGAGTCGTTCGTAGAGTTCCCAACTGTCGGGATTGCTCTCGATCCCGCGCTGGAGGAAATCTTTTCCGGCCATGAAAAATTTGCGCATCTCCGCCTTCCGCACAACGGGATCCGGCTCGTGGTTTTGGACGTACGCAGCGCCGTTCCACGCCATGTGCCATGCGCTGATGTCCCAGAAAAGCACGCGCCGCGGCTGCATCGCCGTGCAGGTGTCGAAGAGCAGCTTCATACGGCCGTACTGCACGTCGCGCCAGGCGGTGTACGCGCGAATCCACAGGAGATCCGCGACAGCCGAGCGCAGGCCGCCGAGTGCCGCGATGAATCCCGCCTGCCCCGCCTGCTGCCGGAGGCTCGCGGTCGGCTTGAAGCCGCCAAGCCGCGTGTTTTCCATGCGCTGCTCCAGCCGCGCCTCGAAGGAAAACTTCGCGATGCCCCACGCAAGCAGGACGAGAATGCCGAGGATTCGGCCCCTCATGCGAATTGAGAGTGGAGGGTTGAGAGTCGGGAAAGTGTGTCAAAATCCGGGCACAACTTTGGACGTTGGACGTTAAGCCCGCCGCAGGCGCCGTCCGAATTTTGGACGGTATTCAGAATTCGCTGCGCCGCTGCGCGGGGCCAAACGTCCAACGTCCAACGCCCAACGTCCAACGTCCAATGAAGTGCAGCCCTCATAGCTCGCGCCATGCGAAAAACAGCCAGCCCACGAACAGATAAACGAGCACGTAGCCCGCACCGAGTCCCGCGATGCGGAGGAAAACATCCGCCTCGATCGTCATGCCGACGGCGATGTCGTCCACGACATTGAAAAGCTGCATGTCCGGCACAAACACCGTGATAAGCCGCAGCAGGATCGCGATGTGGAACGGCGCTTCCGCGGCTCCGACCGGCCCCTGCCACACGCTGCGCGCGATCGGGACGAGGTGCCCGGCGAGGATGACCATCAGCGAGACGATGACGGTGAAAAGCCACGACGTCGCGAAGCACGACAGCATGAGCGTGAGCGCCGCGCACACGACCGAGCGGAGGAAAATCACGCCGATACCACCGAAGAGCGTCGGCGTGAAAGTGCCGGACTTGATCAGTTTGATCGTCGCCGCTGCGCGCTCCGCGGGTTCGGTGATCTGGAGATTTTCGATCTCACGGCCCTGCCAGAAATGCAGCACGACGAGGAATGCAGCCGTCATCAGCAGCGTCGCGACGAGGAGGATCATCGTCACGCCCGCGAGCTTTCCCACGAGGTATTCGAAGCGCGAGACGGGCTTCGCGAGGATCGTGTAGAGCGTGCGATCCTCCATGTCCTTCGGCAGCAGCATCGCGGTGGCGAGCACGGCGAGCAGCATCGTAAAGACGGACATCGCCCCGAGGCAGACATCCATCACCGTCTGGAGCTGGCCCTGGAACGAGATCGAGGCCAGGGTGAGCGAGACGCCGATGAGGATCAGCGCGAAGACCAGCATGAAATAAAACACCTTCTGCCGGACGAGATCGCGGAACGTATTTGACGCGATGGCCCACGTGCGGCGGAGCGAGAAAAGCTTGTGCGCGGATGCGTGGGCTGCCGCGGCGGGCGCGGAGATTTCGGTGCTCATTTCTTTTCAACGGTCACGTCGAGGAAGTAGCGCTCGAGATTCTGCTGTGGCTTGTGTGCGCCGAGCACGCGCGCGCCGCCAGCCTCGGCGCGTTCGCGCAATTCGGCGAGCAGGGCAGGGGAGACGTTTTCAAGAGTGAGTTCGGTCTGGTTTTCGATTGAGATCAGATCGTCGAGCGGCCCTTCGCGGACGAGTTTCCCGTGGTTCATGATGCCGATGCGGTCGCAGATTTCCTGCACCTGGCTGAGCAGGTGCGAGCAGAGCAGGACGGTGATGCCGCGCTGTTTCAGCCGCAGGATCAGATCGCGAATCTCATGTGAGCCTGCCGGATCCACACCGGCCGTCGGCTCGTCGAGCACGAGCAACCGCGGGTCCTGCACGAGCGCCTGCGCGAGGCCGATGCGCTGGAGCATGCCCTTCGAATATCCGCCCACGCGCCGGTCCGCCGCGGACTCCAGCCCGACGAGCGCGAGCAGTTCGCGCGAACGGTCGCGCAGCATTTTCCCGCCGAGGCCGCACAGCTTGCCGTAGAAATCCAGCGTCTCCGCGCCGGTGAGGAATTTGTAGAAATACGGATTCTCCGGCAGGAAGCCGACGGCCTCGCGGCTCTCCACGTCGCGGCTGTCGCGTCCGAAGATGCACGTGCGCCCCGAGGTCGGCACGACGAGGCCGAGGACGATTTTCATCGTGGTGCTCTTGCCCGAGCCGTTCGGCCCGAGCAGGCCATAGACGTGACCGGCCTCGACGGTGAGCGAGAGGCCGTCCACCGCGGTGATTTTTCCGCGGCTGAAGACCGAAGGGTTTGTGAACTCCTTCGTGAGATTCTCGATGGTGATCGCTGGTGCGTCCATTCGTTTCAAAACCTCCGCCGAAACTCCTGTGCCGATCAACCCTTCAACTCCTTGAAACGCGCACCGACGAACTCCCAATGGATCACGTCCTGAAACGCCTTCACGTATTCGACGCGGCGGTTCTGGTATTTCAGATAGTACGCGTGCTCCCACACATCAATCCCGAGCAGCGGCTGCCCGGCGGTGCTCAGGGGTGAGTCCTGGTTCGGCGTGTTTTCGATTGCGAGCTTCCCGCTTCGCAGCACGAGCCACGTCCATCCGCTGCCAAAGACTTTCATCGCACTGTCGCTAAACTGCTCCTGCCATTTCGCGAATGAGCCGAAGTCCTTCTCGATCGCCTTGAGCAGATCGCCCTGCGGCCCGCCGGCGCCCTTTTTCAGAAGCTGCCAGAAGAGCGTGTGGTTGAAATGCCCGCCGCCGTGGTTGCGGATGTCGTTGCGGATGCCCTCGGGCGCTGCGTCCAGATGCGCGACGAGATCCTCGACGGTCTTGCTCGCGAGCGACGGCTCCTTCGCGATGGCGGCGTTCAGTTTCGCCACGTACGCCGCATGATGCTTGTCGTGGTGGATTTTCATCGTCTCCGCATCGATGTGCGGATCAAGCGCATCGTAATCGAAGCCGAGAGCCGGAAGTTTGAAGACCTCCGGGGGAGTGGTTGCGGGCTGCGCAAAGGCACCCGATGTGGCTAGCGCGCCGGTGGTGAGGACGATGGTCTTGATGGCGTTGCGGCGGGAGAGAGGATTCATGGTCGGAAGCGGGAAGGGGAATCCGTATAAGCCTGCCGCCGGCAAAATGCCAGCGCGATGAGGGCGAGTGCTCAGTGCGCAGTTCTCAGTTCTCAGTTCTCAGTCCTCAGTCCTCAGTCCTCAGTAGTCGCTCATTCAGAGTCTGAGCACTGAGCACTGAGCACTTTTCTTCCCGCGCAGTTGCGCGCACCGCGCCGCGGTGACAGGCTGCGCGCGATGACCAGCATTGATTGGGCGAAAGTCCGCGCCGACTTTCCGATTTTAGCACAGCAGGTGAACGGCAAACCATTGCTCTACCTC